>CAZZPI010000348.1:0-3365 GCA_964655865.1 uncultured Nitrospiraceae bacterium | reverse complement strand
GGGGACCGGCGACGTCGTCGAGCCGGAGGACGGGATTCTGGCCATCGGATCGGGCGGTCCCTACGCCCTGGCGGCGGCGAGGGCCATGCTCGCGCATTCCTCCATCGACGCGAAGGGGATCGTCGAGGAGTCGTTGAAAATCGCCGGCACCATCGACATCTACACAAACCAACAGATCATGATCGAGGAGCTCAGCGCTTGACAGAATTCGCATGACGCCCAGAGAATCCGAAATCGAGAAGCGGACCGTGGAAAACCTGACCCCTCGTCAAATCGTGGCGGAACTGGACCGTTATGTCATCGGTCAACGTGAGGCCAAGCGCATGGTGGCGATCGCGCTTCGGAACCGGTGGCGTCGTCAGCAAGTGCCGGCTGAGTTGCGGGAAGAGGTGGTGCCGAAGAACATCATCATGATCGGCCCGACCGGCGTGGGCAAGACCGAGATTGCCCGGCGGTTGGCGAAGCTCGCCCAGGCGCCCTTCATCAAAGTGGAAGCCTCCAAGTTCACTGAGGTCGGCTATGTGGGCCGCGATGTGGAATCGATCATCCGCGACCTCACCGAGCTGGCGGTCAACATGGTGAAAGCCAGGCTTCTGGACGAAGTCGAGCAAAAAGCCGAACAACTGGCGGAAGAACGCTTGCTCGACCTGTTGCTTCCTCCAACGACGAAGATCGGAGCCGGGGCCTATGACGAAGACTCCATTCAATCTGCCGGCGGCCCCGGCGTGGAATCGCAGGATGCAACCCGCTCCAAGCTGAGACTACAACTGCGGGAGGGCAAGCTCGATCATCGGTCCCTGGAGGTCGAGGTCAGAGAGCGGACGATGCCGGTCGGCGTGATCTCGAACGTGGGCGGGTTGGAGGAGATCGAAAGCCAGCTACGGGATATGCTCGGCGGCATGTTCCAAGGCAAGCGAAAGAAGCGGTCGATGAAGGTGCCCGAGGCACTCAAGACTCTGGCGCAAGAAGAGGCGCAGAAGCTGATCGATATGGACGAGGTCATCCGCGAAGCCGTGCAAAAAACGGAGCAGACCGGTATCGTCTTCCTGGACGAAATCGACAAAATCGCGGGACGGGAACGGATGGCGGGCCCTGATGTCTCGCGGGAGGGCGTGCAGCGCGACCTCCTTCCGATCGTGGAAGGCTCGACGGTCAACACCAAATACGGGCCGGTGCACACGGATCACGTGCTGTTCATAGCCGCCGGGGCCTTCCATGTGGCGAAGCCTTCCGACCTGATCCCCGAGTTGCAAGGGCGCTTTCCGATCCGCGTCGAGCTGAGCCCGTTGACGAAGGATGACTTCGTCAAGATCCTGACGGAGCCTCGCGGCGCCTTGGTCCGGCAGTATCAGGCGCTCCTGGCGACCGAGGGATTGACGGTGGACTTCACGCGGGAAGGCTTGGATGAGATCGCCAACACGGCCGTGCTCGTGAATGAGCAGACGGAGAACATCGGCGCGCGGCGATTGTTCACGATCATGGAACGGCTGCTCGAAGAGATTTCGTTCGACGCGCCCGGCGCGGCTGAAAAGAAAGTCGTGGTCGATGCCCAGTATGTGAAAGCGCGCCTGCAGGACCTAGTGAAGGATCAGGACTTGAGCCGGTTTATTCTCTAGAACAAGGCAATGGGCGATAGGCAATAGGCTATAGGAACTTCGCACCCTCGCCACCGCTAGCCCATCGCCTATCGCCTATAGCCCGCACCGGAGGGGGAATGAACAAACTTATCAAGAAAGCCAACGTGCTGATCGAGGCCTTGCCGTATATCCGGACCTTCCGCGGCAAGACCGTCGTGATCAAGTATGGCGGCAATGCCATGACCGAGACCGCTCTGAAGGAGCGGTTCGCGCAGGACGTGGTGTTACTCAAGTACGTGGGACTCAATCCGGTGATCGTCCACGGCGGCGGTCCGCAGATCGACGAGATGCTGGATCGGCTCGGGATCCAGGCGAAGTTCCGGCACGGCGTCCGCGTCACCGACGAGGCGACGATGGAGATCGTCGAGATGGTGCTGGCCGGGAAAATCAACATGGAGATCACGGACCTCATCAACCGGCACGGCGGGAGCGCGGTCGGCCTGAGTGGGAAGGACGGCGGCTTGATTCTGAGCAAACCGCTCACGGCGAAGGCCTGGGCCGAGAGCTTGGAACGGGACCTCGAGGCCGGCGAGGCCGACGGAGATTTCGGCCTGGTGGGCGACATCGAAAAAGTCGATCCGAGCCTGCTCTATAAACTGCAGGGCGACCACTATATCCCGGTGATCGCTCCGATCGGGACGGACCGCGAGGGGACCACCTACAACATCAACGCCGACTTGGTTGCGGGAGCGATCGCGGGAGCCTTACGCGCGGAGAAACTCGTCATGATGACGGACATCAAGGGCATCCGCGATGCCAAAGGACGCCATCTTTCCACCGTGTCACGAAAAGATGTCCAGCGCATGGTCAAGAAGGGGACGATCACTGAGGGCATGTTGCCCAAGGTGCGTGCCTGCCTGGATGCCCTCGACCAGGGCGTGGGCAAGGCCCATATCATCGACGGGCGGGTACCCCACGCGATACTCCTGGAAATTTTCACCCGCAAGGGGATCGGCACCGAGATCGTGGCCTAGCGGAGCTGTGAAGCGTGAAGCGTCGTTCGTGAAGCGCACGATCACCGATGGCTGCCGACACCCGACTGACGGCTCATCTTCAGACCTTGGTCGGCGAACGCCACCCGTTTTCCTCGCCACAGAAGCTCAAAGAAACGAAGCACTATCTGACTGAGCAGTTCCGTCAGCTTGCGCTCGAGGTGGAGATTCATCCTTTCGAGGCCTTGGGCGGCACCTATCACAATGTGATCGGGACGTTGGGAGGCCGGCGACAGGCTCCGCCGCTGATCCTAGCCGCACACTACGATACGGTCGAGGGCTCGCCCGGCGCCGACGATGACGCCAGCGGGTTGGCGGTGCTGCTCGAGGTCGCACAGCGGCTCAGCCGAGCCTCGCTTCAGCGACCAGTCCGCTTCATTGCCTTTTGCCTTGAAGAGGAGGACCTTCTCGGTAGCCTCGCCTACGTCGCGCATCTGCGAGCGACCAACGATAAGATTCTTGGCGCGATAGTTCTGGAATGTGTCGGCTACGCATGCTCCGAACAAGGAACGCAGCAGATCCCGCCGGGTGTCCCAATCGCTGTGCCGTCGATCGGCGATTTTCTTGCCGTGGTCGGGAACACCGTCTCTGCCCCCCTAACGAATTCGGTCGAGCGGGTAGCCAAGGCGCACGTCTCCGCCATCTCGCTCGTCGTGCCGGGAAACGGAGAGATGCTCCCCGATACGCGCCGCAGCGACCACGCCGCCTTCTGGCACTACGGCTACCCCGCCGTCAT
>CAZZPI010000347.1:0-3366 GCA_964655865.1 uncultured Nitrospiraceae bacterium | reverse complement strand
GGTGTTGGGACCGGAGGCGACGGATCGAAGCGCACACCCGCCGGCTTGCGGTCGCGTCGAAGATCACCGTCACTCCGCGAGCCACCAGACGGGCGCCGAAGAAAGCCAGCGCTCGATAGAAGAGATCGCGTTCCGCCTGAGAATAGGTTGCGCTCGGCGTGATGACTTGACGCACGGCATCCGATTCCAACACCTCGACGATGCAGCCCAGTGCCTCCAGCTTCGGACGCAACGCGCCCACGATCGTGCTCTTGCCGGAAGCCGGCAGCCCGGTGACCCAGATGGCCAGCGCCTGCGGCGCGGCGGCTTGACTCATTGACGATGTGCTCATTTCATCAATGGAGCAATGCATACATGGTGCAATGATCCACTGTCATCCACAATACTCGTTGACCCGATCCGGTTCAAATCGTGGCGCATCCAGCACGTTCTCAACGAACCGGAAAATTTTCCGCCGCACGTCAAGCGACAGGTCCGGATACCAGAGAGGGCTGGCGATCACTAACCCGCGAAAGGCGAAGAAGGGCGCCGCGCAGTCGAGCACGGCCTGGTCCTTGCTTTCAGCCAGGTAGGTCTCCCAGAAGGACCTAAAGAGAACTTCCAGCGGCCCCTTGAGCTTGCCCCATCGAGACAGTGAAAAGAACACGTAGTTGATCGTCATCGAAGTCACATCGTCAGCCGGCTCACCCCATTCTCCCCGCGACCGGTCCAAGACCGTGAAGTCGCTCCCGCGGTGGAACAGCACGTTCCAAGGATGAAAATCGCCGTGTACTTGAGAGAGACGGTTTGTCCGTTCGCGCAAGCGCCAGCGCCACCGGTTGCAGGCTTCCTCGATCGCGCGAAGGAGATCTTCGGTAATGAAGTGGTAGCGCTCGGGGTAGCTGTCGGTGAGACCCATGATGCACTCGCCATGACCGACCAGTTCGCGCAACCGGCGGCGGTAGAGCTGCGCGTCTTTGCGCTTTGTCCGATGAATCTGAACCAGGTAGTTCGCAAGCTCCCGGGCCCTCCGTCGATCAAGCTCGGTCAGCGCCTCCCCTTGCGCCAACCGCTCCAAGTCCTGATGATAGCTCGTCCCTTCGACCCACTCGGTCAACACAAAGAACTCGCGGGCGCACGCCACCGATATCAGGGACTGATCGGTCGTGAAGGCTCCCACATCCAAGGCCTTCACATGGCGAGGTAGACGCTTGTACGAATCGTAGTCCCACAACATCGCCTGCGCCCGATCGGCCGGATGCTCATGGCCGAACGGGCCGGGACTCATCGTCTCGAGCACGGCCGAGCGCAAGGCCTTGCCTAGTCGAAAGGTCAGTTTGATCGGCTTTCCGTAGCCGTACTGCTTGTACGTTCCTTTCGCACTTTCCTTTCCGATCGGACCATACGACAACAGGACCGCGCTCGGTCCGAATCGACTATGCAGGTAATCTTGCAGAGTTTTCTTCCTGAGGGTGGGCATCATTCTGAAAAAAAGCAAGTCACGTTCCAGAGCCGAAGGGTACGGGAGGAGGTAAACGGCAGGTGATGAAAGTTATGAGTTAAGGGGTCTGAGGGCCGGGATATCACCGGAAACTCCTCACCCAGAACTTACAATCCAGCACTGGTACGGCCCTTTCGCCACTCACCCCCTGCCTTCCGCCAATATCAACTGATGCATTGGGCTTCACTGGCAGGAACGCGTATGAGGAAAAAAGCCCCAGTCGAAGGCACGACAAGGGGCAAGCGCTAGCGGGCCGGATGCAAGTATAATCAGGCGCATAGGCTCCCACCTCCGGCCACTCGCTTCCTACAGAGGTGGGCACATCGTTTGCTGAACCATTGACTAAGGACACCACACGAGAGGAGCGCCATGGATCTCCAGATTGATAGTCGCAATGTCGTCATGATCCCCCGTTGGCGTACCGAGATTGAAGAACGAATGGCCGATCTCCAGCGCGGCCATGATGACATCGTCCACGGGCGGGTGACCCTCACGAAGAATCGTCATCACAAGAAGCTGAAGAACGTCGCCGAAGCGGTCGTGGTTGTGACCCTCCCGAAGCGTCATACGAT
The DNA here is from genome assembly GCA_964655865.1 of uncultured Nitrospiraceae bacterium. GTDB lineage: Bacteria > Nitrospirota > Nitrospiria > Nitrospirales > Nitrospiraceae > JBBIJI01. Next base: position 1,314 of record CAZZPI010000347.1, on the reverse strand, counting down.
CACGTCTCGCAAGGAAGACAAGACATTCGAGGAAGCCATCCGCGCCGCCTTCGATGCGGTCGACATCGAAATCAGGAAGTTTCGGGAGAAGCGGGCCTCGAAAGAGATTCGGACCGAGCCCATCCCGCCGTACCGTGGCGTGATCTCTAAGCTGTTTCGAGATCAGGGGTATGGGTTCATTCTCAAGGAAGGCGGGGGGGAGGTCTACTTCCACAAACATGCCGTCCACGGCCTGACGTTCGACGAGCTCGAGGACGGGACCGAAGTCGCCTTCAATGTGGCGGAGGGCAATAAGGGACTGCAGGCCACGACGGTCAACCCTGTTCCAATCATTGAACCGGGTCTGTGATGGACAAGTACAAACTCCCGCTCAGCATGCTGGCGCCCACGGTCGATCCGAGCCGATTGGGGTTCGCGGACACCAGTGAGATCCCCTCCCTGGAGGAAACCATCGGGCAGGAACGAGCGGTCGAGGCTCTGGAGTTCGGCCTTCAAATCAAAAGCGTCGGCTTCAACATCTATGTGTCCGGTCCGGTCGGAACCGGCAAAGGGACGCTCGTGCGCCACATGGTCAAGCGATTCGCCCAGGCTGCCCCCGCTCCTCGGGACTGGTGCTACGTCAGCAATTTCCAGGACCAGTCGCGCCCCACGTGCCTCTCCTTCCCTGCCGGCCAAGGGTCGACTTTCAAGCGGGAGATGGCGGCGTTTATCGAAGCCTTGCGGCGGGAGATCCCGGCCTCCTTCGAAACCAAGAAGTACCTCGACGCCAAGGCGAAGATCGTCGAGGAGACTGAGACCAAGAAAAAAGCCTTGTTCCGGGAGTTGACCGAGTTGAGCCGTGAACGAGGGTTCGGCTTCGAGGAAACTCCGATCGGCTTCGGCCTGGTTCCCCTCAAGGGCGGTCGTCCGATGACGGAGGAGGAGATGGAGGCCATTCCGGAAACCCAGTTACGCGAGATCGGCGAGCGGCGCAAAGCGTTGGAAGGGGAAATCCGTGAATTCCATGTCCGCATCCACACGCTGGAGAAGGAAGCCGAGCATCGGCTTCTCCATCTGGACCGTCAGGTCGTCGCCAACGTGATGCAGGGCCGGTTCGATACCTTGCGCCGTGCTTATTGCGAACTGCCCGCAGTCTGTACCTATCTTGACCGTGTTCATGACGACATTGTACGACATTACAAGGACTTTCTCCCCCACGAAAAACCCACGCTCATACTGCCCGGGCTTGAACTGGCCGGGCACCGTCCGGACTTCATTCGATACCAGGTGAATCTGCTCGTCGACAACGGTGCGGCCAAGGCGGCGCCAGTGGTG
>CAZZPI010000346.1:0-3377 GCA_964655865.1 uncultured Nitrospiraceae bacterium | reverse complement strand
CGTTCTTTGCGGCCAGGCGCCGGCCCGCCAAGCGCGTGCTGGTCGGACGGGGGCTGGAGCGCGTCCGTCCCTACGTGGCGGCTTGTCTTTCGAGGGGCTATCGCGTGACGGACGAGGCGCTGGCACAGCTTATCCAAACCCAGGAGAAGCTGGCCGACATCTACGGGAGAAAACGCCGCACGGTGTCGATCGGATTGTATCGGTTGGCTTCCATCGAATTCCCGGTTCACTACAACTTGGTCAAACCGCAAGACGTGAGCTTTACCCCGCTCGGTCTCGAGACTTCCATGACCCTCGCCGAGATGTTGCTCGTGCATCCCAAAGGTCTGGAGTATGGACCTATCCTCGCCGGGTGCGACCAGGTACCCTTCTTGGGGGATGCCGTCGGCCGCCCCCTTTCCTTCCCACCTATCATCAACAGTCGGGAGGTGGGTGAAGTGCAAGTGGGCGACGAGGACCTGTTCGTCGAAGTGACCGGTACCAGTCTGACGATGGTGACGCTGACCCTCAATATCTTCGCCGCGAACTTGGCGGACCGGGGAGCCATGATCGAACCGGTCGAAGTGGTCTATCCGTACAAGACCGAGCGGGGGAAAACCGTGCGAACGCCGAGTGAGGTCGGACGACCGCGGGCGATTCCCGTGTCGACCATCGAGCAAGCCCTGGGGGAACGGCTGCGTCCTGCAGACGTGGGTCGCTTCCTGAAAGCGTACGGCTATGCGGTTTCGGTGTCGAAAAAGGGGCTCACCGTCAAGCTACCGCCGTATCGCGATGACGTGATGCATCCTGTCGATGTGGTGGAGGACGTGGCGATCAGTCGCGGCTACGGGAGCGTTACGCCGATCATGCCTTCGCAGTTCACGGTCGGGGGGCTCTCTCAGATCGAGCAGGTGGCGGACAGGTTGCGGGAATTGATGGTCGGGATGGGATTTCAGGAAGTCATCTCGAACGTCATGGGCTCGCGACAGGACCTATGCGAAACGATGCGACTTGAGGGAACGGTGTGGGGGAAGGTCGTGGAGGTCGCCAACGTCATGTCGCAGAGCTACGCGTGTTTGCGGCAGTGGATTCTTCCCTCGTTGCTGCGCGTGGAGGCGGCCTCCAGTCGAGCCTTCTATCCGCACCGGATCTTTGAAGCGGGAGAGGTGGCCCTTCCGAATGAAGCCTCTCCCACCGGCTCATCCACGATCGTTCGCATCGCGGCCCTTTCGGCCCATGCGGCAGCGAATTTTTCCGAGGTCCACTCGCTTGTGGACGTGCTCATGTATTACCTTGAGCGGGAATACTCCCTTGAAGCCCTGGAGCACCCGTCGTTCCTTGTCGGACGCGCCGGACGCGTGCTCTGTGACGGGAAGGAAATCGGCCTCATCGGCGAGCTTCACCCCGAAGTCTTGGAGCGGTGGCAAATCGGAGTGCCGGTCTCAGCCTTCGAGATCGACGTCAACCGCCTCGCGCCCTCCGGCTAGCCGGCTGCCGGCGCTAATTGCTGCCGTGCAATGCCCACCAGCTTCTCGAACCCCGCCGTATCGCGAATCGCCATGTCAGAGAGCACCTTCCGATCAAGCAGGATGTTCGCTTTCTTGAGTCCATTAATGAATCGGCTATAGGTCAACCCATGGGACCGAATCGCGGCGCTGATGCGCGTCACCCACAGCCGCCTGAAGACCCGTTTCCGCTGCCGGCGTCCCGTGTAGGCGTAAGCTTGTCCTTTATCCACGGATTCGGTGGCCGTGCGGAACAGCCGACTCTTGGCGCCATATTGTCCTTTAGCTAATTTCAGTCGCTTCTTTCTTCTCTGGCGAGTTTTCGGTCCACCTTTGACTCGAGGCATGATGCGATTCTCCTTCGCTGTGAAATAGGTCCGATGTGTCCTGTAAGCCTGCCTAGGATTCGGGTGCGTTACGAGTACGGGAGGAGGCGGTTGACGGCTAGCTTCTGCACGGCGTTGACCTCGACGACGTCTTTCAATCGTCGCTTCCTGTCGCGCCTTTTTCCGGTCAACAGATGGCGCCGACCGCCCTGTCGATGGCGGAGCTTACCGGTCCCTGTTCGTTTGAGTCTCTTGCTCGCCCCACTGTGAGATTTTAATTTCATACCCGCCATATCTCTTGCTCCTTCGTTAGCTGAGAACTACCGGCTGCCGACTACTAGCTTTTCGGGGCGACGATCATGATCAAACTTCGACCCTCCATCCGAGGGGCAAACTCGATGGTTCCCACGTCCGTCAACTGCTCGATCACGGTGTTTATCACTGACCGTCCCATTTCCTGGTTCGCCATTTCCCGACCTCGGTAGGTCAGGGTCACTTTCGTTTTGTTGCCCTCCGCCAGAAACCCGCGAATCTGGCGTATCTTGATCTCCAAGTCGTGCTTGTCGGTGCGCGGCCTCAGCTTGATCTCTTTGACCTGCGTCGATTTCTGGTGCCGCCGGCTCTGATGTTCTTTCTTGCTGAGCTCATACTTGTACTTTCCGTAATCCATAATCCGGCACACTGGAGGCTGAGATGTCGGCGCGACTTCGACCAGGTCATACCCGCTCTCCTGTGCCTGCCGAAAGGCTTCCGGGGTCGGCAAGATTCCCAGCTGTTCACCGTCAGCCCCGATCACACGGACTTCACGCACCCGGATCTCGCGGTTCACCCGCAGTTTAGGAACGATAGGCCACCTCCTTGACTAGTTGGGTTATTGGACCATTGGCGCCTGTGCATCTTTCCTGATGAGGTCGAGGGCGCCCTCCACCGTCAGGTTCCCCAGATTCGTCCCGCTCCGTCCACGAACCGATACGTTGCCTGCCTGCGCTTCTCGATCGCCGACCACCAGCATGTACGGCACTTTCGCCTTTTCCGCTTCTCGGATCTTGAAGCCGATTTTTTCATTCCGAAGATCAGCCTCCGCGCGAAGACCAGCGGCCCTCAAACGAGTGGCCACGGCGGAGGCATAGTCCCTTTGTTTGTCCGTAATCGACAGCACCAGCGCCTGCACCGGAGCCAGCCATGTCGGGAAGGCGCCTGCGTAATGCTCGATGAGAATTCCGAAGAACCGTTCGATCGACCCCATTAAGGCCCGATGAACCATGATCGGTTGGTGGCTCTTCCCGTCTTCACCGGTATACCCCAACGCGAAGCGCTCTGGATTGTTGAAATCGATCTGTACGGTCGAACACTGCCAAGAGCGTCCCAGGGCGTCTTTGATCTTGATATCGATCTTGGGGCCGTAGAACACTCCTTCGCCCGGATCGATCTGATAGGCGATCGTCCGGCTCTTGAGCGCCGCCTCGAGCGCCGCCGTTGCCTGCTGCCACTTGTCGTCCGATCCCACGGCTTTCTCGGGTTTAGTGGACAGGAAGACCTCGAACTCGCTGAACCCGAAGGTCCGGAG
>CAZZPI010000345.1:0-3393 GCA_964655865.1 uncultured Nitrospiraceae bacterium | reverse complement strand
GCGAGGTCCTGAATCTCTCGCAGCGAGCCCATGCCGGCGAGCCGATCAAGGTCGGAATCCTCGATCCACTCTCCAGCCCTTACAAGACCTCCTCGATCCACGACGTGCATGGCGCCAACGTGGCGGTCGATATGTACAACAAGCGCGGTGGAGTCCTCGGGCGGCCGGTGGTGATCCTCGAGGCGGACGACGCCTCCAACCCGGCCACCGCAGTCACGGTCGCCACCAAATTTGTAAAGGATGATCGGGTCGACGCGCTCATGGGCACCTTCAATGGTGAATGCGCGCTCGCCGTGAGCGCGCTCGCGCAGAAGGAAAACAAATTATTTATGGTGACGGGCGCCCATAACCCTGAATTGACGGGTGCGGCCTGCAACGCGCACACGTTCGTGTTCATGCCCAACGCGCGCATGATGGCTCAAGCCGTGGCGCCGCAGATCGTGAAGGTTCATGGGACACGTTGGTACATGATCACAGCGGCGACGCTGGATGGCAAAGAGGCTGCACAGGCGATGCTCGACGCCGGAAAAGCCTTGGGAGTCGAGTTCATCGGAGAAACGGTGACACCGTTCGGCGCCACGGACTTTACCCAGGCGCTGACGGAGGCCAAGGCCAAGCATCCCACCGCTCTCATTCTCAACCTATACGGCTGGGACTTAGTGCACGCTCTCAAGGCCTACGCGAAACTGGAATTGGCTAAAGAGAATATCGGCGCCGGCGGGATGGTCAGCGGCGAGCAGATCGGCCGGCCCTTGGGTTACGCCAACAACGCGGGCGTGTGGGGCCTCATCTGGGATCCGAAAATCAACACCGAGAGTTCACGTCGCTTCATCCAGGGTGTGATCGACAAGTACAACCATACGCCCACCTCGCGCTGCTACCTCGGCTATGCTGCCATGACGCAAATCCTCGAAGCCATGCAGCGGGCCGGCACGACGGAAACCGCGGCGCTGATCAAGGCTCTTGAGGGACACGAATTCGACGGTTTGAAAGAAGGCAAATCGTACTTCAGAGCCTGGGACCATCAACACGTGCAGGATGTGTTGGTCGGGCAAGCGTACGGAAAAGAACTGGGACTGGGGCACTATAAGATTCTCGCGACCGTGGCAGGTGAATCAGTGGCGGGAACGCGGGAGGGGAGCGACTGTCGCGTATGACGCCGGTACGGGAAGGACCGGCGCGTCGCCGACGCGCCGGTGCCCCCGGTTGGAAAGACCTTACGACTTCGGCGTGACGCGCACCTCCACCCGGCGGTTCTTCGCGCGACCGGCCTCACTCGTATTCGGCGCGACCGGCCTGGTGTCCGAGTAGCCGCTTGCACTGATGGTCCCACCCGGCACGCCGCCGGCGGTTAAGGCCTTGACGGCGTTGGCTGCACGAGCCTCAGACAATTCCTTGTTGGTCGGGAATCGCTTCTTAAGTGCACTGCGGATGGGCCGGTTGTCCGAGTGACCGTCCACCTGCACCTTGTACTCGGGATAATCCTTCAGAATCCCTCCGACCCGCTGGAGGGCCTCAGCGCCCGCCGGTTTGAGCTGATCCTCGCCGGTTCCGAATAGATAGGCAGAAGCCAAGTTAATCAGCAGCCGTTCGTTGTTGAGGTCGACCGCAATATTGCCCTTGTCGATTTCCGGGCGAAGGGCCTTGATCAACCCTCGCTGAGCGTCCCTCAGCTTGGCCATTTCCGCAGAGAGTTCTCCGCGCAAACGGGCGAGTTCCGCTTCGTCGGAGGAGAGATTCCCACGCAGCTTCGCCAGCTCGGCATTGCGTTCGCCTAGCTGACGTTCGAGATCGGCCAACCGCGTTTTGGCTGCCGCGAGGTCGGCTGCGAGCCTCTCCTTATCGCCCGCAGCGCCGCCCATCGCCGCTAGTTGGGCCTCGAGCTCTGCAATCCGTTTCTTCCCGGCTTCGAGCTCGGCTGCCAACTTGTCTTTTTCGCTGGCGCCGGTTTGCAGAGCGGCGAGTTGGGATTGTGCCGCGGCCAGATCGGAAGCCATGCGGTTCCGATCGTCGGCCGCTGCCTGCGCGGCCGCCAATTGTCGTTCGAGATCGCCGAGACGGCGGTTCGCCTGATCGAGATCGCCGGTGGCCGACGAGAGTCGGCTCGCCAGGGTGGAGGCGTCGCCCGCGCTGCTGCGCATGGCGGCCAGCTCGCGATCGCGATCGGCCAAGTGCCGCTCAAGGTCGTTGATCCGGCGGTTGGCGTCGGTCAGATTGCTGGCTGCACCCCGAAGTTTTGCCAGCTCCGAGTCCGCGTCGGACAAACGGCGCTCGAGGTCGGCGATCCGGGAGTCCCGCGGATCGGTCGTGGGCGGGAGCGCTCGGGGCGTCGCCTTCATCTCGTTGAGCGCGCGTGTGGTGGTGTCGTTGGGGGCGCCGGTCTGCTGAAGTGCGGAACAGCCGGTCACCAGCAATGTTCCCGTAAGGATCACGAGGGTCCGTTGCAGTATCATCCTTGTCCTCCGGTGGCGAGTCCCTTTCCATTCGGCCATTGGTGGCCGAAGCTATGGATCGGTACGGTAAGTGAATTCAATGCTACACGGCTGAGGTGCAATAAGCGCATTTGACCGCCTTGATCGGAATGGTGGACAGACACTGCGGGCAGTCCTTGGTCGTGGGCGGCCCGGGAGGCGGCTCTTTCTTGAACCGATTCACCTGCTTCACCAACAGGAAAATCACGAACGCAATAATGATGAAATCGAAGACGGTCTGAAGAAAGACGCCGTAGTTGATCGTCGGAGTCCCAGCCGTTCTTGCCGCAGCCAACGACGGTTGTGGCGTCCCGGAGAGGTTGATGAAGAGACTCGAGAAATCGACTTTGCCCAACAGCAGGCCGATCGGCGGCATTAGGATATCGCTCACCGCCGAGCTGACGATTTTCCCGAACGCTCCGCCGATGATAATCCCGATCGCCATATCGAGCACGTTGCCCTTCATGGCGAATTCTTTGAATTCCTTCAACATGGTCTCTCCTCCTTTGAGAGAGGGTGCTGTGCGCTACGCCTCAACGCCTGAGGCTTGTGTCGAAGCTATACCCCAACGTGAGCAGGTAGAGATTGTCGGTGTCTTTCGTGCCGGCGGCCGGTCGGCTGTTGTACCGGATGGTCCACTGGAATCCGGTCACGAACCCTTGCCAGATCTTGAACCGGGCGCCGGTGTCGGCGGTGATGTAGACATCGCTCGTGTTCTGGAGCGAGGGGAATCCTTCCAGGAAGTGGTAGAGCGTGACTTTGTCGTCCAGGATGGGCCAGTTCCATTTGATCGACCAGCGACCACGGAAGGTGCTCTTATCCGGAGCGATCTTAAAGTCTTCATTAAAATAGGACGCGCCGGCTTCCGCATAGAGTGTCATGTCCTTCAGCCAAGGACTTGAGAAGTCTCCGCGTTCGATGA
>CAZZPI010000344.1:0-3453 GCA_964655865.1 uncultured Nitrospiraceae bacterium | reverse complement strand
GGGGCCGGAGCGCGACAAGATGTCCTCGCCCTCTTGACAGACTTTTTCATAGGTGACCCTTACTTATGACCCTCCGTCCGGCCCAGCCCTCTTGGATATACCGCGAATCCCGCGGTCTATCCGGCTATCAGCCCGCAGTCTATCCCGGATACTCTCTCGGCGTCACAGCCGATCCCCGCCACCGGCATGGTTTCTAAGGACCCCAGCTTCCTTTATGGCCTGGCTTGCCGCCACCTGGCGGAGTCGCCAGGTACCTTCTCCATACTGTCGTGATACAAGAGCCCTGCGATCTGGGAGGTTCCGTCCCGGTATGGACACGTTTCCCGACTTCAAGGTCTACGCGGACCAGCTTGCAGACATCGCCCGGTGGGCCTACCGGAAAGGCTGGGCTCCCGGTACCAGCACGAATTACAGCGTCCGCTTGCCCGATCGCGCCGCTCCTGCCTTTTGCGCCACGCCTGAAAAGACTCCCGACCCCATGGCTCCATCCCCCGCGTGGAATCTTCGGGGACCTGTCCCCCATCCGGTTATTTCTTCCCCGGCTTCATGTCCGGACAGGGCCGGGGCCTCTTCAGTTCCGGGGGCAGCTTGGTGGCGTCGTCCACACAGGCGGCATCCAATTGCGACTGTGTCAACCCTGAAACATCGAGAAGGTTCGTTCCACGAAGGTCGGTATGTCGGAGCACGGCGTCGTCGAGTTTGGCCCCGGTCAAGTCCGCCAGAGACAGATCGGCCTCGGTGAGATCCGCCTCCTGAAGACTGGCATGGGTCAAGGTCGCGCGCTCGAGCTCCGCGGTACGCAGATCTGCGCCCACGAGGTTCGCCGACTCAAGACTGGCTCCTCGTAATTGGGCGCCCTGGAGATTGGCCTGTGGAAGGTGGGCTTCCGCGAGATCGGCTTCCTGCAGATTGGTTCGCACCAACCGCGCGCCGATCATCACGGCCTTCCGGAGGACGACGTTGGACAAGTCGGCCTTAGACAACTTGGCCTTGTAGAGGATGGCCATTTTCAGGTTGGCCTCGCGCAAGTTGCTTCCGACCAGGTCGGCGCCTTCGAGGTTGGCGCCCTCCAGATCCGCACGCTCACCGCGTGAGGCGACCAGGGTTGCGTAACGTAGATCCGCCCCTCGCAGGATCGCGCCACGGAACGTGGCTTTGAACAGATTGGCTTCATCGAGATAGGCGCTGTCGAGTTCGGTTTCTACCAGATGAGCGCCCTCCAAGTCCGCGCTATCAAAGAGCGCGCCTTGAAGATTGGCGTGATCGAACTTTGCCCCTTGCAGGGTAGATCTGCGCAGGTCCGCGCCGTTCAGATCGGCTTCGGCCGCATCGGCTCCTCGCAGGTTGGCTCCGTAGAAATAGGCCTCGGTAAAGTTTCCCCCTCGTAAGCTGGCCGACCTGAGGTCCGCGGATTCGAAGTGCGCGCGCTCGAAGGTCGACTCCTCGAGGCGTGCCCGTTGGAGATTGGCTCCGTAGAATGCCGCTTCATCGCCTGTGGCACGGTTCAAATTCGCATCGGCAAGCTGGGCACGACGGAAATCCGCGCCCATCAGGTTGGCTTCCGTTAAGAGCGCGTGAGAGAGATTCGAGCCTGTGAGGTTCGCCTGCACCAGGCTTGCGCGGTTGAGATTGGCACCTCGGAATGTGGCCAGGTCGAGACGCGCCCGTTCCAAGTTCGCACCCTGGAGTTGGGCCTTGCCGAGGTCGGCCTGGCAGAAGTCCGCTCTTCGTCCTCCAGCGGAGTCACGGTTAGTAAGCCATTGTTCATGTGCGCGGAGCAGGCGGGCCAGATCCGAGGCGGACGGACGAGTGCCTTTATAGGGACTCTCGCACCTGCCGAAGCCGGTCGGCGACGGCCGAGCGCCGGATGCTTCCGCCCCGCGCGCAAGGTCCGGTGGCCACAACGCAAGCCAGAGCCCGACCACCACCCACAGGTCACGGGCACTCACCTTCATGGATGTCCTCCTCTTGTGCGTTCCCGCGCCTCGTGCCTCGGGTGTCGCTCGGATCGTTTCAGATGACCGACTGGTCGACCATTGTTGCAAGGTGACGGAGCGCTTCCGACACGCGCACGTCATAGGCCGGGCCCTCTTCCAATTCGCGCAGCCGGCTGGGGAGTCGCGCCAATTCCGAGGCGGCTCTGGCGCGTATCTCGGAGAGGGAGGGGAAAGGACTGACACGGTGGCCGACTCGCATGACCGGCTGCAACATCGCCTGGCCGTCTTGTCTGTCGTCCTCGCGCGTGAGGACGTCGTAGGCCAGACAACCGCCGGCGCCATAGTGCCGGTAGACTTGCTTTCTGCCGGGCCAGGTCGCTTTGCCTTCCGAGCGCTTCCGGCAGGGTCGGCCCGCATATTCTTGAAGCTTATATGCGCAATCCAAAGACGGGGCATCAGATGAAGTCGTCATGGCGGTGCCGACGGCGAAGCTGTCGATCGGAGCCCCGCTGGCCACGAGAGCGTGAAGTCGATACTCCTCGAGGTTTCCGCTGGCGAGGATCTGCGCGTCCGGTAATCCCCCCTCATCCAGGATGCGCCTCACCTTGCGAGCGTGTTCGGCCAAGTCTCCGCTGTCGAGACGGATGCCTTTGACGGTGATCCCTGCCTCCCGCAAGCGAGGAGCCAGTCGCACGACTTTCTGCGCCGCGGCTTCCGTGTCGTAGGTGTCGATGAGGAACACCGTGTTGTCGGGATGCGTGCGGGCGAAGTGCTCAAAGGCGGTGACTTCATCCGTGTGAGCCTGGACGAAGGAATGCGCCATGGTGCCGTAGATCGGAATGCCGAACTGGACGCCGGCGAGGACGGTTGCCGTCCCCGCGAAGCCGGCGATGTAACTGGCGCGGGCCGCGAGCAAGCCCGCTTCTGCGCCGTGGGCCCGGCGCAACCCGAAGTCGATCACAGGTTTGCCTTTTGCCGCGAGAATCGAGCGGGCCGCTTTGGAAGCGATCATCGTTTGGAAGTTCAGCAGATTCATGACGCGGGTTTCCACGAGCTGGGCGACCGGCATGGGGGCGGTCACGCGCAGGATCGGCTCATTCGGGAAAAACAGCATGCCCTCCGGCAGCGCATCGACGTCGCCGGCGAACCGTATCTTCTCCAGAGAAGCGAGGAAGGATCGTGAAAAACGACCGGTCCCGGCGAGCCAGTTGATCTCCTGTGAAGTAAACTGAAGCTGTTCGAGAAACTCCACCACCTGTTCAAGCCCGGCGGCCAGGAGGAAGTTTCGATGCGGGGGGAGCTTCCTGACGAAAAACTCGAAGACCGCCGGCTCCTCCATCCCGTGATCGAGATAAGCCTGCGCCATCGAAAGCTGGTAGAGATCGGTGAGGAGGACGCTCGAACAGGGATTCATGTGGCCAGATTTTCCAGCCGGATGGGGAGGGCCCCTAATCGAACCATTTCCTCCTCGGCCTTTCGGCCGTCGTCTGGATGTGCGTTCACGTCGCAGATCCCG
>CAZZPI010000343.1:0-3456 GCA_964655865.1 uncultured Nitrospiraceae bacterium | reverse complement strand
GTTCGGGTAGACTTTTTTCTCACCCAACAATTTCTCGGCGACGTGCTCGACTTCCACCGCGACCTCATAGAGGTGCGAGGAGCCGCACTCACGAAACAGTCGGACGCACAAATCCTGGAGTATGATCGCGCGCGGGTCCTTGACCTTATACACGCGGTGTCCGAACCCCATGAGTTTTTCTTTTCTGCTGAGCTTCTCGGCCACATACTCGCCGGCGCGGGCGGGTGTCCCGATCTCTCGGAGCATGTCCACGACTTCCTCATTAGCCCCTCCGTGCAGGGGGCCTTTCAAGGCTCCGATCGACGAAGCCACTACCGTGTAGGGGTCGGCCAACGTCGAGCCGGTGACCATGCCGGTGAACGTCGAGGCGTTCATCGTGTGCTCGGCGTGCAGAATCAAGCAGTCATCGAGCACGTCGCTCCAGACGGCCGGCGGCATCTTTTCGGACAGCATGTGGAGGAAATTCGTCGAGAACTCGAGGTCGTCACGCGGAGGGATGGGGTCGTCTCCGCGACGTAATCGTGCCCACGCCGCGACGATGGTCGGTAGCTTGGCGACGAGCCGCACAATCGACCAGTAGTTGTTCTCGACATCCTCAACGTTGCGTCCCGGGTAGAACATGCCGAGCGCGGCGACGGCCGCCTGCAGCACATCCATCGGATGTCCCTGCTCGGGCAAGCATTTCATCAAATCGATGATGCTGAACTTGATCCGGCGGTGGTAAGTCACGTCCTCCGTCCAGCGATCCAATTCCTGTCTGGATGGCAGATGGCCGAACACCAAGAGGAAGGCCGTTTCCAAATACGACGAGTACGCGCACAACTCTTCGATTCGGATACCGCGGTACTCCAGAATCCCGCGCTGGCCGTCCACGTCGCTGATGGCGGACTTAGCCGCCGGCACGCCTGCGAGCCCCGGCATAAAATCGTGCGGCATCCGATACAGCTCCCTTCGCTGAGGAACGCGATCGTCCCTGTCGCTTCCAGCTTACCATGATTCTTTGGGCATGAGGATACAACCCGTCTTGAATTCACCGGGAGGGGCTTGGCATACTCACTGCGATGACGGGTGGTTCTCCTCCTCTCTCTCCCTGTGAAACATGACAACGTTCGTCCGAATCATGATCCTGTTGGGCTTGCTGAGTCTTGTGCCGGCCCTCATCGTCCTTTGGCGGTCGTCGCAGGGGCCGCAGCCCAACGTGGACACTATCGGACGCGAGGAAAACATATCACGCCGATCAGTCGGGAAGAGCGTGCTTAGCCACGGCGGCCCCCAGCCGGCTTCCATCAAGTCTGGAACGCGGACCACTGGGGTACCCGATCCGACTCACGGACTCACGGATCGTGAGGAGGCTTCCCAAGCGGAAGGAGTGAGGTGAACGGTGAACGCGGTGCGTCTTCTTCTGATCAGTCTCGTGCTCGTGGTCAGCGTGACTGGCGCGCTCTGGGCGCAAGATGAGCTGACGGCCTGGGCCGTCGTCAGCGAGCCGCCGAAGGACCTGTCCAAAGTACCCGCCAAGGTGCTTGTCGATGGCGCCGTCTCCGATCTCAAGCTGATCCCCACGGAAGCGATCCTGAACAATCTGATCTGGAAAAAACTGGAGATCTGTCATTCCGTCAAGCTGGAGGGGAGCAAGACACCGGAGGGGTTCCGGGTCACTGCCGTCAGAGCGATCGACGCCGGCATGCTGCCGATGGGGCTCCAGGGGATCGCAGGCGACTGTCTGATCAAGAAAGCCGTCGAAGTGGCGCCGCTCGTCGATTGAACGCTGAAATTCAGTCACACGGTCATGCCGCGCACGCGGGGCAGAGCGTCGGTTCCTTTTCGGCGTCGCACTCCTCGGCGGTGAGCGGAAAATACTGTTCGCACTGCCGGCAACGGCGGATCTCAAAGTAGGGGGTGCCTTTGTCGTCGATTTCTGTCGGCAACAGGAGCTCGATAGGATCGTAGCCCAGCATCGCATCGTCATCGAACTTGACGACCGCCAGCCGCTCGTTGAAGACCTCGAACGTGGCCTCCCGGCCTCTCCGTTCGACGATGTGGCCTCCGACGAACACCGGCTGGCCTTTGCGTTTTGTCTGCAGATCCTTGAGCGTCCGGTGGGCTGTGGTTGCGCACGCAAACTGCGTAGGGTGTTCGCTGGTATCAGTGCCGAAGGTTGGCATGGAATTCAGTACATCGCAGGCCCCGTCAGTCCGCTTCATAACATAGGAGAAAAAATCGGGTCAAGGCGCGTAGGCGTGAGCCGGAGGAGGATCTCACATGGGAACCGTCACCATCTATCAGAAGCCGACCTGCACCACCTGTCGTCAAGCGGTCCAGCTCCTCAAGGACAGCGGGCAGCCGTTCACATCGATCAATTACTATGAACAGCCCTTTACCAAAGCGCGCCTGAAGGAATTGCTGAAAAAGGCGGGACTGTCTCCGCGAGAGGCCTTACGGACGAAAGAGGATATGTACAAGAAACTGGGGCTTGCCAAGACGACATTGTCGGACGATGAACTGCTCGACCTCATGATCAAGCATCCGGACTTGATCCAGCGCCCGCTGGCGGAGAAAGGGGGAAAAGCGTTGTTGGCCCGTCCCGCGGAAACCATCAAGACCCTGCTTTAACCCGGCCTTTGGTGATTCCTGGTCGTCAGCTCACGACCGCCCTTCGGGGCGCTGTCTAACCAAATTCCTCGTTTTTCACCCACCCCACGGCCGGTGTGTGCGCCCGGTCCGGAGCGGGCTTGGCCTGGGGGATTTCGACGACTGTGCCCCGCTTGACTTGATTCCCGCCCTCCTGTGTCGCTTGGTGGAGAGCCTGATAGGCCGAACGGATCACGGCTGCGGGCAGGACCCCGTCCTCACCGGTCGAAGCCACTCCGATGCTTACCGTGACGGCGAGGGGCTCGCCAGCTCCTGTGGGTTTGTCGCGCCGAGGTACTTCCACGATCGAACGCCCCCGGAGGAAGACGAATTTGGAAGATTCAACGGCCTTTCTGATTCCCTCGAGCGCGAGCATCGTGTCACTGATCGATTTCCCCGCGAATAAGATGGCGCATTCCTCGCCGGCATATTGAAACGCCTTGCCCCCTCCCCCCACCCGCGCCCCCGGGGCGGCAGCCAGACGGCACAGTGGATCGCCGAGTCCCCGACCATATCGGTTGGCCAACTCCTTGAGCTGGTCGATTCTCACCAACGCAACGGCGTAGCGTGTGCCCACGCGGCTCAGCGCGAGGTCCAGCGCTTCACGGCCGGCCAGTCCTGACCGCTGGTCCACATAGCTCGATCGGTAGGATGCGGTAAGAAGAGTGACGATCAGAATCAGACCAGCGGTTGCAAGATAGTTCGTCGGGAGCCATCCAAATCGGGTTCCGTGAAATGCAAGGAACGTGGCGACAAGGGCCCAAACCGCGCCTGCTTCGGCTGTGGCCCTCGAAGTGCTGCACCGGAAGAGCTGCAGCGAAAACG
>CAZZPI010000342.1:0-3464 GCA_964655865.1 uncultured Nitrospiraceae bacterium | reverse complement strand
GCGAAAGGCATCGAGCCGAAGCGGATCGAGCCTGTCCTGCGTCAGTTCATCGCGCATTTCGAGAACGCGCAAGAGGCGCTGCGGGAGGCCGGGGCGCGGGGGGTCGCCGAAGGCAACCTGAAGCGTGCGCTGGAAACGCTGGCGGACGCGTTTGCGCGCGGTGCCACGATTGATGAAGTCCGCGAGCTGGCGCGTTTGTCCCAGGACGGCAAGCAGAAACTGACGCAAGAGGTGTTGGCGGCGGGAGCAAAGAGCCTGGCCGTCATGAAAAGAAGGAAAGATACCCTCCAAGGACGGAGCGGCGCTGATCGGTGAGGGCATCCGGCAGGGATATCGTCCGGTCGAACTGCTGAATCTGAGCCGTGAGGTCAAGCGGCGGGGGCGGAATTTCAAGAAGGCCGGGCGAGCCTTCAGGCGCTGAAGGAACAGGTGAGACGCGGCGAGCGCGTCGATCGACTCTTCCGGGAAGACCGGAGCGGATCCGGCGGTGGGGATCGCGGCGACCGTGGCGATCGAAGCGGACGCGGAGAATCAGGTCGCGAACGGATCGACCGGCCGGATCGGCCCGACCGATCTGGTTCCAGCGATCGCCCGGATCGCGTCGATCGACCGGAACGTCCCGACCGTTCGGGCAGCGAGCGCGACCGGTAGCGCCTTGCCCCCAGCCGGCTTCAGCATTCCAAGTGGGCAATTCTGCACGAAGTGGACAAATCACGTTCAGCCCGGTACAGTGGGCAAAAGCCCAATGCCGTGGCCTGATGGTTCTTGTCAACCAGTCGACACCGTGCTCGTTACTGGTGCCGAAAGCATTGGACTTCCATCTCATCCAAAGGAGGCGACGATGAAGAGGATGCTGCTTGCAATGGGTGGTGCGATGGCGCTGACGACCGGAATGGCGTTCGCTCAGGCGGACACGCCCGTGATCGATCAGCGTCAGGCCAATCAGGAGAAACGCATCGATCAGGGGATTGCCAGCGGGCAACTCACCGAGCGGGAGGCCAACCGTCTCGAACGGGAGCAGAACCGCATCAATCGCATGGAAGATCGCGCCAAGGCCGACGGCGTGGTAACGGACAAGGAGCGGGCTCGCTTGAACCGTGCGCAGAACCGGGCCTCCCGCCACATCGCCAGAGAGAAGCACGACGCCCAGGGCGCGCGGCATCGCTGACAGTATGACAGGCGGGGCGCCGTCCATCGAACGGCGCCCCGCCTGCACAACCCTTCCGGTCCGACCGTCCCGTACTGCTCTTCTCTCCCTTCGATATATTCCGCTGGCTCCGACCCTGCTAAAATGCGCGCATGGACGTGATCGCCACCCACAGCAACGCTGATTTCGACGGCCTGGCCTCCATGGTCGCGGCCCGCAAGCTCTACCCAGGAGCGCATCTCGTGCTGCCGGGCGGAGGCCAGGAGGCGGTGCGCAGCTTCATGGCGGTACACGATCTCGGCGTGGATCGGCTCAAAACTGTGGATCTGACCGCCGTGTCCCGGCTCATCTGCGTTGACACCCAAGATCCTGAGCGGATCGGGCCGCTCGCCGCATGCTGGGCCGACCCCAAGGTCACGGTGCACGTCTACGATCATCACCCGGGAAATGAGGGAGGCGAAGGGTCTTCTCCGGGTACTGCTGTCCGCCGACCGGATCTCGCCGTCGTCGAACCGGTGGCCGCAACGACGACGGTGATGGTGGAGCAACTCCAGGCGCATGACCTGGCGCTCACTCCCTTCGAGGCAACAGTGCTGGCCATAGGCCTGTACGAGGAGACGGGCTCCCTGGCCTTTTACTCCACGACGCCGCGAGATTTGGAAGCCGGAGCGTACTTGTTGCGGGCCGGGGCGGACCTGAATGCCGTGAACGATACGCTCCGGCGCCCGCTGAACCCGACGATAATCGCGCTGCTCGACGATCTCTTGCGCGGAAGGGAGACGTTCTATGTGGAAGGGTGCAAGGTACTGCTGGCCACCTGCACAGTCGGCAGCTTTGTCGGTGATCTCGCGGAGCTGGCGCACAGGCTCGCCGAGTTGGAAGGCGTGGACGCGGTCATTATCGCCTTGGCGATGGAAGGGAAAGTTGAGCTGATCGGACGCAGTCGTCGGCCGGAGATCGATGTGGGGGCTCTCGCCCGGGAATTCGGAGGCGGGGGTCATCCGGAGGCCGCGGCGGCCTGCGTGAAAGGGCAGACCTTGGTCGAAGTCCATCATCGGCTGGTGCAATGGCTGACCGAGCGGTACCGGCCTACGCTGCTGGCGCGGGATGTGATGACGATCCCGGTGAAATCAGTCGAGTCGGACGCCACGATCGAGGAAACCGAAACGCTCCTGACGAAATACGGCGTGAACGTGCTTCCGGTCCTGGATCGAAAAGACCGCTATCATGGAGTGGTCTCTCGCGAGACGGTTCAAAAGGCCTTGTTCCACAAGCTGGGCGATGCGCCGGTCGGGGACTTCGCCCGATCGGACCAATATACCGCCGCGCCGGACACCCCGTTCCGGGACATCGAGGCTCAGATGATCGAGCGCAACCAGCGGTTCGTGCCAATCCTGTCGGAATCCAAGGTCGTCGGGGTCATCACAAGGACCGATCTCCTGCGCACGTTGCATGACGACGTGCTCGCCGTGGCGCACGCGCGAAGCAAGAACATCGCGCTTATCGAGACGTGGCAACCGAGTCATGGCCGCAACCTGAAGCAGACGCTGCGCGACCGGCTACCGGCCTCCGTGTTTGCCTTGCTCAAGGAGGCGGGTGAGCTGGCTGACCGGCAGGGCGTGGGCTGCTATATCGTCGGCGGCTTTGTTCGTGATCTCTTGCTGGGGATTGAGAACCTGGACCTCGACCTGGTGGTGGAAGGCGACGGGATCGCCTTTGCGCGCGGGCTCGCCAAGCAAAGGGGCGGGCACGTCAAGGTGCATGATCGGTTTGGCACGGCGATCATCGTCCTGCCGGATAACGTGAGGCTGGATGTCGCAACCGCTCGCACCGAGTATTACGAATATCCCACCGCATTACCGACCGTCGAGCGCAGCTCGATCAAAAAGGACCTGTACCGACGGGATTTCACCATCAACACGCTGGCAATCCGGCTGAATGCCGCCACGTTCGGCCGATTGATCGATTTCTACGGAGGCCATCGCGACCTGAAGGAGCGGACGATCCGCGTACTCCATAGCCTGAGCTTCGTCGAAGATCCCACGCGGGTGTTCCGGGCGATCCGATTCGAGCTCAGATTTCGCTTTACCTTGGGCAAAGAGACGCTGGCGCTGATCCGGGGAGCGGCTAAGATGGATCTCTTCCATCGCCTCTCCGGCCACCGCTTGCTGGAAGAGCTCAGGCTCTTGTTCCTCGAGCGAGAGCCGCGCAAGGCTGTGCAGCGGCTGGGCGAGTTGGACCTCCTCCGGTTCATCCATCCCAAGCTGACGTGGTCCTCTCGCCTCGAATCCTTGCTGATCGGCGTGGAGGAAGCCCT
>CAZZPI010000341.1:0-3475 GCA_964655865.1 uncultured Nitrospiraceae bacterium | reverse complement strand
CCTTCGAGGTCGAGAACCTCGACGACACCGTCAAGGCCCTCGAAGCCAAGCACATCAGGATCACCGACGGCCCCACCCGCACCTCCTCCGGCAGCCGGTTCATCTTTATCGACGCGCCCGACGGGTACGAAGTGGAGCTCATCGAACGACCGCCGGGCACGGTGATCGTGTAGAACCAGCGAATAGCGAACGGTGAAGAGGTCCTGAGAACCCGCTGTTCGCTGCTCGCTATTCTCTGCTTGCTACCTGAAGGAGAACGTCGTATGAAAAACGCCTTCTTCCGCGGTCATGGGCTGGGCAACGATTATCTCGTGATGGATCCCAAGGAGCTTTCCTTCAAGCTCACGCCCGGCGCGGTTCGAGTCATCTGCGATCGGCATTGGGGTGTAGGGAGCGACGGCATCCTGGCATTTGCGCCCTCCAAGAAAGCGGAGTTTGGACTTCGCATTTTCAACCCGGACGGCAGCGAGGCTGAAAAATCCGGCAACGGCCTCCGGATCTTCGGACGCTATCTTCATGCAACGGGGAGGACAAAGAAGAAGCAGTTTACGGTGGAGACCAAAGGCGGGCTTGTGTCGATGGCGCTGCACGTGGATCGACACGGCGATGCCAGCGCCGTCACGGTTGAGATGGGGCGAGCCACCTTCAAGCCGGCGGCACTGCCCTGTACGCTCGCCGTGGACGAATTGATCGAGCAGCGCATCACGGTCGCCGGCCAAGACCTCACCTTCACCGGCGTCAGCGTCGGCAACCCCCATTGTGTGGTCTTCAAGCCGAAAGAATCGCAATGGACCCGTGACGAGTTACTCCTCCTGGGTCCTGAATTGGAAAACCATCCGCTCTTCCCCAAACGCACGAACGTCCAACTCGCCGTGCCGACCGGCCCCCGCGAAATCGCCATCCTGATCTGGGAACGCGGCGCGGGCGAGACTCTGGCCTCCGGTTCCTCCTCCTGCGCCGCCGCCAGCGCCGCGGTCAGACTCGGTCTCGTCCAGAGCCCGGTCACGGTGAAGATGCCGGGAGGAGCGCTCAACATCAGCGTGGCGCCGGACTTCTCCCTCACGATGAAGGGACCCGTGGCCGAGGTGGCGCGAGGCACTCTCAGTTCGTCCTTTGTGCGAAGGCTAAGAAGTCATTAGTCATCAGTCACTAATCATTGGTGTGGACGAATGGCCGTTGCCAAATCCTTCCAAGATCTGGAAGTGTGGAAACTCGGCAGAAGCCTTCGCAAGAAACTCTATGAGATTGCCAAGAGTTTACCTTCTCATGAACGTGACAACCTTGCTGCTCAAATCAGAGCGGCAGCCGTCTCCATCACGTCAAACATCGCAGAGGGTTTTGGACGGTTTCACTACAAAGAAAACGTGCAGTTCTGTCGAATTGCCCGTGGTTCTGCATGTGAGGCTATGGACCACCCTCTGACATGCCTCGATGAGCAGTACATCACTTCAGGCCAGCACCAAGAACTGAACCAAGATTTGACGACCTTCCTACGACTACTCAACGCCTACATCAAAGCCATAGGCTCAACAAACGCATTCCCCAACACAGAATGGCCTATTCCTCCATCAGGCGGTACAATAGCCGTGGCCCGTTGATCACCATTCCTCAACGCCTTAGCGGCGTTTGGTTATGACTAATGACGGCTGACCAATGACCATTGACCGTTGACCCATGACCGATGACCAGTGACCAATGACTACTGACCTTCAATCCAAGCTCGACCATCTCCCGGCTCGGCCGGGCGTCTACCTGTTCAAGAACGCCAAGGGAGAGACTCTCTACATCGGCAAGGCCAGCGTTCTGGCCGATCGAGTGCGCTCGTACTTCCAGCGCGGCGGCGATCAGGCGCCGAAAACGGCCGTCCTCGTCAGTCAGGTCGCCGATATCGAAATGATCGTCACCGGGTCGGAGCTCGAAGCGCTGATTCTCGAGAGCAATCTGGTCAAGCGTCACCGTCCTCGCTTCAACGTCGTGCTGCGGGACGACAAACAATATCCCTACTTGCGCCTGCCGATCAAAGAGAATTTCCCCCGCCTCTCGATCGTCCGGCGTGTCCAGAAGGACGGGGCGCTCTATTACGGCCCCTACACGCCGGCGGGCGCCTTACGCGAAACGCTGAAGGTCATTAAGTCCGTGTTCCCGTTGGCCACCTGCACGATCGACATCGACGGAAAGGCCGAGCGGGCCTGCATCGAGTTTGAAATCAAGCGCTGTATGGCCCCCTGCACCGGCAACCAATCGAAGGAGGAGTACCATCAGATCGTCAAACAGGTCCGTCAATTCCTGGAAGGCCGTGACCGCGAGCTGGTAGACGACCTGCGGGCCCGGATGGAAGCCGCCGCGGAGCGTGAGGAGTTCGAAGAGGCGGCCCGCCTGCGCGATCGCATCGGAAAAATCGAGCGGACGCTCGAAAAACAGCGCATCACCCAAACGACCGCGACGGACCAGGACGTCATGGGTCTCGCGCGGCGGAGCACCGCCGTGGATCTGCAGATGCTCTTCGTGCGCGGCGGGCTGTTGATCGGACGAAAGGATTTTTTCTGGCCCTTGGCGACGGACGCGAGCGAGGAGGAGCTCGTGCGGTCGGCCATCGAGCAGTTTTACAACAAGGATGGGCAACCTCCGAAGGAGCTCCTGATCCCGGTTCCCCTCGCCGAGGCCCCCTTGATCGAGCAGTGGCTCTCGGAGAAAAAAGGCGAGGCAGTGCGCGTGCGCGCTCCCGAGCGAGGCGTGAAACACCAGCTCGTGTTGCTGGCGGAAGAGAACGCCGCGACGGCGGTCGCCGAGCATCTGCGCGACGAAGAATTGGATCGTCAAGCGACCGAAGAGCTGAAGCGACTGCTGAAACTGGAGAAGACCCCACGGCGCATCGAGGGCTTCGACATTTCGAACACGATGGGCGACCAGTCGGTCGCGTCGATGGTGGTCTGGGAAGACGGCGCCGCCAAGAAATCCGACTATCGGAAGTTCAAAATCCAGTCGGTGACAGGCGCGAACGACTTTGCGAGCATTCAAGAAGTGGTTGAACGTCGGTATGGCAGGGCCTGTGGTGAGCACGGCCGAACCACGGAAGGCTTGCCGCTGCCCGACTTGGTCCTGATCGATGGAGGACTCGGTCAATTGGCGGCCGCCATGGCCGGCTTAAAGAAAGTGGGCCATCCGGGCCTCCCGATCATCGGGCTCGCGAAAGCACGAGACGAGAAGGACGAGCGGGTGTTCCTGCCGGGCCGGAAAAACCCGATCCCGCTGAAACCGACCTCTGTCGCCACGCACCTTCTCCAGCGCATCCGCGACGAGGCCCATCGGTTCGCCATCACCTATCATCGCAAGCTCCGCGGCAAAGCGCTCGTCGCCTCAAAGCTCGATCAGATCATCGGTGTCGGTGAGATCACACGGACCAAGCTCCTTCGGAAGTTCGGCAGCGTCGAGAGACTCACCGAGGCCAGCGAGGCGGAATTACGCGAGGCAGGAG
>CAZZPI010000340.1:0-3480 GCA_964655865.1 uncultured Nitrospiraceae bacterium | reverse complement strand
GTAATTTGTGCTGGGCATCGGTAATGCGATGGGCCAACATGCCGTCCGACGTCAGGATCATGAGCCCTTCGCTGTCTCGATCGAGCCGACTGGCCGCATAAACTCCCTGCACAGGCACGAACTCGGCCAACGTAGGACGTCCCTCCGGATCGGTGAAACAAGGCAGGACTCCGTAGGGTTTATTGAACGCAATCGTGCGTGGGTGACGCTCCGAAGTCATTCCTGCGGCTCCTCGTATCAGAGGAGTACAGTGACAGGATCCGATTGAAGGAGCAAGCTGTGGATCGTCTTTTATCAGTCGTATCCATCTGGGTTACCTGACGAATGATGGAACACTCAGTTTCACGGCTTGGCGCCTACGATCTCACGGGTTAAGGGCGAGGCCGATGGGTGGTGTTCTTCGGAGCAAGTTACGGGTCTCGATGGCAATACGGAGAAAGCAGAGTGAGAGAGCCTGGCTTCATCGTCGCTTGCTTGAAATGGCAGCGGCAGGTTCGGTGCTAACGGGCCCCAAGTGAGGCACGGTATCCACATGGGCGACTAGGAGTCAGGAGTATCGTGCCGGATCGGCTTAGGCGATCGATAGCAGAGAACACCTGCTGCCAATCAAACCCTGTAATGGCTGCGAGCTCCTCGATCGTATGGTCCCCTTCTTTCCGCAGTACCTTGAGCAAGGTGCGGTCGACTGATTGCCCGCTGGCCGACTGTGTCGTCCTACGTTTCATGGCCAACTCCTTCTTTGTGCTCCACGGCCGGAGAAAGCAAGGGACTTGCCAATTACCCTGGAGATCGATTCGTCGCTCGCGAGGCCCGCTGAGTCGCGATCGCGTGCTGGGACTTTTCGGGTACTCATCAACGGCTTGGCCTATCGAACACGAGGGGCAAACGACACTAGCGAAGACCTTGGGCTGGGGTGACCTGACTTCGGAACGTGCTCCCGATCACCACGCTGGAGATCAGTCTTCCAGGGGAATAAACAGACCAGGAGCGAGCATATTCTATGCCATTCGTTGTAGCCTGCCAGATAACTACCCCCAGATCATGAAGTTGACTGCAAGCCTAACCCGAGACTTGTGGCCCGCTCTTGTCATTCTGTTGTCCTCCACACTGGTAGGCCATACCCTACATCGGTTTCGAGAGAACTCTGCCGTCACTTTTCCTTACCTCCAAGCTCACTTTGATAGTCTCCCATAGATCGCCTCGATCGGAGAAATCGTGCCAGGTGTAGGAAGAAACCTTCTGCGATTTGTAGGAAGCTCCATGCACTCCTGAGAACCCACATGAGCCCAAAGCTCGACGATCATCTTCTGCTCGTGACATCCGTATACCGAGCTTGTTGATTCTATGCCTGAGCACGGATGCGTGTGTCCTGCCAAACCAATAGGCATCGACCTTGCTCAACGATTCCACGTGAGGACCACCAAGACCGGATGGTGGGGACGGACATTGCGGGTTAAACAGCTTCTCATCCACACATACACTTCAAGGAGGGTATCGCCTATGAATCGCATTGCAAGCCTCTTAGCACTCGCTGCATTTCTCACCTTCGGGATCGGACCGACCTTGACTTATGCGGATGATCCCTCACCGGCGGAACAAAAGCATAAGAAATAGAAAAAGGACGTGAACGGGCACAAGCACTTTGCCTACGAACAAAATAATTACGAATCGAAAGACAAGAAGGGCGGAATGTAATTTCACATTGGGAGCGCGGCCCAGCCGCGCTCCCCCACCCTGAGGCCGGATCTCCCTCCTGACGCTTCCGGGCTCGACGTACAAAATCCGGGACGAATCGCGCCGATGAAGAAGTCATTCACGATCTCCCCATAATGCCCTTGCAGCCCAATCCCAATCAGTTCGTAGGACGACGAGTTCTGCCCCCCACCAGTGCGGTGTGTAGCTGATTGAGCGCCTCTTCAGCATTGCTTTCTTCTCCAAATCCCTGTCTCTCCGGCCGAGATTGATCGCTGGTCAGCGACCATATGTCAGGTTTGCGACAGGTATAAGCGTCGAGCGGACCAGTGTAAACAGCCCATTCGACTTTCCGCCTTCATCCAACTCAACCAGTGGATGATGAAAATCCTATGTGCGACAATATCGATGGGTTCCCTAAACAACCTTCGGACGGAGGGAGTTATGAGAGCGATGTCGTTCTTGATGTCCGTTGTCGCGGCCAGTTCGATGGCGTCTGGCTGTGCCACAACGGTGCAAACGCCGACGGCCGTGGTGGAGGCGTTTTATCAGGCTGCGAACGAGGGACAGTACGATGAAGCAAAGCGTCTATCCCTGCCGGCGCCGATGATCATTGAACGAGTTCCCGTCATCGCATCAAGTCAAGTTGACTTAGTCTATCGAGACCCGTTCGGTGCAGATTTCCAAGCCACCATCGACGCATACACACGCAAGCGGACGCTCAGCAGGGTAGAAATCCAGCAGGTGATGGTGAATGGCGACATCGCCACCTGCCGCATTCGCAAAGAATTCAAGGATGGGAGTTCCCAACAGGCAATCGTGGAACTGTTTCGCGACCGAGCCGACCAATCGTGGAAGATCTCCTGGAGTTCCTCGATGCAGTGAGACGACCGCGCGAGAGGAGATGTCCGGCGTCCCGTCGATCACACTCAATAAATCTCTACCATCGACCTTCTTACTTCCTCACATTCGAAGGAACCAAGACCCGCGAGCATTGAGCTCCTGGCAGGATTAGGACAAGACGTACCGTAGATTGTTCTAGACGACCTTCGTGACCGGCCGCCTTGTGAGGCACGGGAGCACAAGGCCGCGTACCGCTGACTGTGTGAACGGGACGACGTGATTACAGAAAGCAGGAAGTGAAGCTTCGAGACATCGGTCTAAAGGCGGTCAGGAAAATCCGAGATTATCCCGTCGACCCCAAGTTCTTGCATTTTCCGAATGGACTTGGGGTCGTTGACCGTATACACAAATAACTGTAGACCAACCCGGTGGCAGGCCTGCACCAGTGCCGGCGTTGCGGTCCTCCACTTTAGACCGATATGGGTTGCTTGCACGTTCGTGGCATAGGCAACGGGGTCCTTCGGCAACTTATCGAGGAGTGCCATTGTGGCTGAGTGCGGCTCCATGTCCCGGATCGGCAATAATTCACTCGCGATAAAAGAAGCATAGATTACTGTGCCCTTAAAAGCGCCGCGCTGGACGATCTCGCAGGCTCGCTGACCGATTTCCCCGACTTTGAGCTCCAAGATCAGCCCCACGTGGCCATTAGCTGCTTCGAGCGCTTCTTCGAGCGTCGGGATTCTTTGGCCGGCTCCTGCGTCTAGGTGCTTGACTTGCGCCAGGGTCATGTCGGCCACATGTCCACGGCCATTGGTCGTGCGATTCACTCGTTCATCGTGCAGCAGGACGAGATGTCCATCGCGAGTGCGCCGAACGTCGATCTCGATCAGATCGACCGAGCCGCCTTCGTTGTGCACCCGCTTCGACGGTTCGCACTTCACCGTC
>CAZZPI010000339.1:0-3487 GCA_964655865.1 uncultured Nitrospiraceae bacterium | reverse complement strand
TCATGGCTGGATCGCTGGTATCGGCTGTTCCCACGAGACATCATTGGGACCACGGGAGAATGGTGGAGGAGGTGCTCGGGGGGTTGCGGTTTCGCTACAAGGCCCGTGCCGCCTCGGCGACCAGCGACGCATCGATGGCGCGAAGCCGCTGCATTGCACCGAACAGCAAACAGTAGTCACACAGGGTGTTGATCACGCGAGAGACCCCGCCGCTGGTCTCAAAGATGCTTCCGATGGCTTCTTTGGTGAAGACCTCTCGCCGTACTCCCGCCGCGGTCATTCTTGCCCGAATGTAGGCGCATGTCTCAGTCGGAGTAAAGGGTTCGAGGTGATACCGCACCGCGATTCGTTGATTGATTTGCGGAATTCGCGCGACTCGAGCACGGAGCTCCGGTTGTCCCAGAAGCACGAGGGTCATGAGAGGGCGATCATTGAGCTGGAAATTCATCAGCAGGCGGAGTTCCTCGAAGACCCGGTCGCATCGGATCGCCTGGGCTTCATCGACGACGAGGACCGTGTCGATTCCGGCCCGCGCATTGCCGAGCAGCCGGTCGTCCAACCGATGGAGCATCGCGACCTTGCTCCCCGTATCATCCAGTCCGAATTGATGAAGGATCTCTCGAAAAAATTCGGACGTGGGAAGCGCGGGGTTGGCTACTAAGGCGACGTCGTACTGCGATCGTGGAAGAATCATGATGAGCGCGCGACTCAATAAGGTTTTCCCGCATCCGATCCCTCCGGTCAGCATTACGGCACCCTTGTGCCGTCGAATGCCGAAGAGCACCCGTTGGCGAGCCGTTTCGTGCTTCTCCGAAGGAAAATAAAACCGTGGATCAGGGACGTTTTCGAAGGGTCGCCGCTTGAGGTGCCAATATTCTATGTAGCAATGCTCAGGATTTTCGGTAAGTCCTTCGCTCTTGTCCACGTGATCGCGCTCTTGTATGCAGGATCGACGCTCCATCTCGCTCGTCCCTTGAATGAACTGCCAGTCCGACTGGTGTGGCGATGTAAGGAGCCTGACAGGAGCCTATGTGGGAAGAAGGTCCCGGATGGCCGCCCGCTCTGCCTCCCCTGCGTCCACCCATCGGTGTGCCATCGTCGCCATAGCTTGGATGCGTGCCTCAACGGCCTCGACTTTCTTGGCCGCTACCTTCAAGCGCTTCTGGCTTACGATCAGGAGGAATGACTGGAGTCCGCTGAGGAAGGTCTGGATCGGGACTGCGCTCACCCGTTGCGCCGCGATCGTCAGCATGGAGACTTTCTCCAACGTGGGCCCCCAACCCTCACTCGAGGAGGAGCTTAATCCGCTGGCCAGCTTCAATTTGGCCACCTTGGCCGCCACGACCGGAAAATGCTCCTCGACTGCATGCAATAACGCGGCATCCTCGGTTTCCCGTTGCTTGAGCCATACGCGAATGCCCTCGACGGTCGGGGGAGAATCCTGGCGACGATGCGCCTCTTCGAGATGAAGTAGAAGATGGTCCGCCAGATGTCGCGGCCCTTCGGAAGACGCGTCCTGTTTCTCCCGGAGATCGGAGAGTTTTGTCACAAACTGCCTCCACTGTGCTGCAGAGTCGTCTCGGTCGGCTTGCATGGGCCAGGGATGAAGCTTGAAGGATGCTCCCGTGGCCTCCCGAAGGGAGGCCACAAGGTGCGCAAGGTTCTTCCGAACGGCTTCCAAGTCCCCAGCGGCCTCCGTATCCGAGGATTTGCGGAAAAACTCGACGAAGGGCAGCAAGGCGAACGCCGCCCGCTCCACCTCGGGCAAATTGACGGTAGCAGCCGAGCCACCCAGATTGGTCAAGCACCGGGTGATGGTCTCACAGTGGGTCGCACGCTGGGTGGGTGGGAGAGGAGTGGAGAGCTCGGCGACAGCTGCGGCGACTTGCTGAATCCACTCCTGTGCCTCCTGCGCAAACAGCTCCTGCAGCTCCTTCTCGAAGTCATCGCCATCGTGGGATGCCATACCGACCTGCCGACTACCGTCGCCCTTTACCGGCGCCTAACTGAGAAGCCAGCCCGGCGATCTCCTCCAGCTTCTTGGCCATGTCTTCGAACCTCCGAGTGGCCTGACTGGCTGCGGCTTCAGCCTCCGACGCGCGTTTCGTTTGGAGATCGACCCGCTGCCGCTCTTCACCGACCGTTTTCTCCATCGCCTTGACCTGTTGTCGTGCCTTCTCAAGCTCGCCCGTCAAAGCCTGCTCCCGTTCCTTGGCTCGGGCCAAGGTCTGTTCAGCCTCCGCCGCTCGTTTCTCCAACTGCGTCGCTTTGGCCCGTTCAGCCTGCAGCAGTCGTTCAAGCTCTCCGCTTCGGACCTGAGCCTGTTCCGCAGCGGCGACTTGCTGCGCCAAATGAGTTGCCCGCGCTTGCTCCGCCGCCACTTCGGCTTCGACTTCCGTCAATCGCCGCGTGACCCGCTCAATTTCAGCCGACTGTGCCTGACTCGCTGTGGCTTGCCGCCGTTCCTCGGCCACCTGCGTTTCGAGAACTTCCAGCCGTCTGGCCTTTTCCTCAGTCACAGTAAGCTGCTCGATGAGTTGACTGGCGGCGTCCCGCTCCGCGGTCAGCGCGGCGTCCAGCTCAGCCACGCGTCGCGCTTGTCGCTCCAACTCGGCGATCCGCTGCGTCAATTGGGAGACCCGGTTCCGTTCGTCGACCAACGCACGCTCGAACTCGTGTGCCCGCCCCGACTCTCGTTGGGCGGTCTCAACTTGCTCGGCGAGACGCCGCGACCGTTCCCGCTCCTCTTCCAGCGCCGACTCCAGGTCTTTGAGGTGCGCGACCGACTGGCGCAGCGCGCTGAGCTGCTCTTCGGAAATCCGATAGGCCTTCGATGGTTCGGCCGTTGAGACGGCGTCCGATACGGGGGCTGACGGGGGCGTAGGTGCGGCCGACGAGGCCGCGGGTGGCACCGCCTGCACCCGGCGGGTCGCCAGCAGCTCCGTCACACGATCTTTGAGGGACGTCCCCTGAAACGGTTTTTTCAGCACGCCGTCGGCCTGACAGGCAGTCGCCTGTCTGGTGACATCGTCGTTCACGATCCCGGATATGAGCAGCACCGGCAAATCCGCCAGAGCCGATTGTGAACGGATATGCGCGCAGACCTCGAATCCGCTCTTGTCGGGCATGATGACATCGGACACCACCAGGTCGGGGCGAGCGTTCGCCAACAAGGACAGAGCCTCTTCACCATTGGCTGCCAAGATCACGCCAAACCCGGCTTCCTTCAGCAGACGCTCGGCGACTTTGCGGACGGCGATACTATCGTCAGCCACCAACACTGTGGGCATACGGTTTCTCCTTCGCTTCTTTTCCCGCTCGCTTTCGCTTTATCGATGCTGCCCGCTGCCGATCTCCTGCGCCAGCTTGTCGAGCGCATAGATAGGAACTTCTTCGTCGCCCTGATGGAACGAGCCCACCACCACACGATCCGAAGACTGGCTCGGCTGGCCCGGTTAACCTGGGCGACCCGGTGACCTACCAGATC
>CAZZPI010000338.1:0-3493 GCA_964655865.1 uncultured Nitrospiraceae bacterium | reverse complement strand
AGAGATTGCGTCCGTAATCGCCGTTCACGCGCCCGCCCAAAGTATACAGACGACCCTCGGCAGAGACCACTGCGAGATGGTCTCGAGGCGTCGGGAGAGGAGCGAGGCTCGTCCATTGACCGGTTGAGGGGTCGAAGGCTTCGACCGCCGAGACGTTTGTCCGACGGTCATATCCGCCGACGGCAACGATCTTTCCATTGAGCTCCGCCGCCGCAAGGGCGCCGCGAGCCGTAGGCATCGGCGGGCCCTCCATCCAACGATCGGCGGAAGGGTCGAACACGTAGAGAGATGCCACCGGTTCCCAAGTGGACAGAAGCGAATGCGTATAGCCCCCAAGGACGTACACGCGTCCACCCACGGCCACGGCCGCCGTATGGTGCAGCCCCCGTGGCAAAGGAGATTTTGTCGTCCATCGGTCGGTCGCCGTATCGTACTCCTCGACGACATCCGTGACAGCTGGCGGCAGTGTGAACATTTCGGCCAGCCTCTGAGGGACGAGGCCGCCGATCACGTAAATCTTCCCATCGAGCGCTGTCGCGGTGACTTCTGTTCGTTCTATGAGAGCCGAAGCAGCCTGGCGCCACGTCCCGAGCGTGGGATCGCCTTGCACCGTCTTCACTTCCGCAGTCGAGTAGACGGTGGAGTCGAGTAACACCATCACCGTTATGCCTAAGATCCAGACGCGACCGATGAATGAGGGGGTATCTCGTCTAGCAGTCTCTACAATGAGCACAGGGCACCTGGGGTGCGGTCCGGATCGCGTGCCGCGAATTATACCTAAGCCGTACGAACCAAGCTAGCGTGCTGTGAATGAACATATAACCTCCTGTTGAAAACCCCTCAAGGGGCTTCCTATAATCCACCGCGATCGCTCACAAGGATTCTTCACAGCCTTCGGTGGAAACATGTTGGCAAAAGTCAGAAGCGCCGCGCTTGTCGGTTTAGATGCGCATTTGATCGACGTCGAAGTCGACATCAGCGGAGGGCTCCCTCAATTTACGGTCGTCGGTCTCCCGGATGCGACCGTTCGCGAAAGCCGCGATCGCGTCAGAGCCGCGCTCAAAAACACCGGCTTCAATTTTCCGATCAAGAAAATCACCGTGAATCTGGCTCCCGC
This sequence comes from uncultured Nitrospiraceae bacterium, assembly GCA_964655865.1. Lineage (GTDB taxonomy): Bacteria > Nitrospirota > Nitrospiria > Nitrospirales > Nitrospiraceae > JBBIJI01. The sequence goes on along the minus strand of CAZZPI010000338.1, from coordinate 2,376 downwards.
CGGTGTGAAGAAGGAAGGAGCGGCCCTGGATTTTCCTATCGCGATCGGCATTCTCATCGCCGATGGTGTCTTGAGCCAGGATGCGGTCAATGGCCATGTGCTCATCGGCGAGCTCTCCCTCGACGGACGAGTCAGGCCCGTCGCGGGCGCTCTCTCGGTGGGCATGGCTTGCCGGGCCGTCCATCGGCTGTTGCTCCCCGTGGGAAATACCGGCGAGGCCGCCGTTGTCGACGGACTGGAGGCCTATCCGATCAGCACCTTGCCTCAAGCGGTGGAGTTTCTCCAAGGCAGTCAGCCGCTTGCTGCAGTCCTTCACCAGCCGAGCCAATCGAGCAAGGACCTCTCAACGGAAGACGACGATTTCACCGATGTGGGGGGTCAAGAACAGGCTAAGCGCGCTCTGGAGATCGCCGCCGCCGGCGGGCACAACGTCCTCATGATCGGACCACCGGGCTCCGGCAAAACCATGCTGGCCAGAAGACTGCCGAGTATCTTACCTCGCTTGGAACCGGAAGAAGCGCTGGAAACCACCCGTATCTTGAGCGTGGCGGGGCTCTTGGAGGAAACCACGGCGCTCGCGAGCAAACGACCGTTTCGGTCTCCGCACCACAGCATCTCGGATGCCGGTCTCGTCGGCGGCGGGGTGATTCCTAAACCGGGAGAGGTCTCGCTGGCTCACAACGGCGTGCTGTTTTTGGATGAAATTCTGGAGTTCAAACGTCCCGTGTTGGACGGCTTGCGACAACCGTTGGAGGAGGGGAGTGTTGTCGTGACGAGGGTCAGCGGTTCTCTTCGATATCCGGCCCGGGTCATGCTCGTGGCGGCAATGAATCCATGCCCCTGCGGGTACTACGGCGACCGTCGCCGCGACTGTCTCTGCACGCCCCAGCAGATCCGACGCTATCGGAGCCGATTATCCGGCCCGCTGCTGGATCGAATCGATCTCCATGTCGAGGTCCCGCCGGTTCCGGTGAGTGAACTACACGAGGGACGTCCATCCGCCGAGACATCGAGCTCGATGCGCGCGCGCGTAGGAGCGGCCCGTGCCCGTCAGCGAGAGCGCTACAAGCAGGCCGGCATCTATACGAATGCGCAGCTCAAACCCAGGCAGCTCAAGAAGTATTGCGTGCTCGATACTGCGGGACGTACTCTCTTGGAGCACGTGATGTCTCGTCTGGGGTTGTCCGCACGCGCGCACGGCCGCATCTTGCGGGTCGCTCGGACCATCGCCGATCTGGCCGACAGTGAGCCGATCCTGACGCAGCACGTGGCCGAAGCCGTGCAGTATCGCAGCCTGGATCGACCGATCGGCGCGTAACAGAGCGTTGAACACCCACCTTGGTGTATGTGGGTATAAACCTGGAAGGGATCGCAGACTGAGCCAGAAGATCGTCAGGATGGTCAAAAAGGCCGTCGCACCCGCCAGGCGGGTACCCGGGCCGCAGCGAGTGAGGAGGCGAGGCGTGCTCTGTCCTGTACGTTGAGCCTCTGAACGTCAGACCCATTGCATGGAGAAGAGCAATGGGTACCCCAACAAAGCTGGCGGACTTTTTCAACAGCCTGCTAAGAAGCGATCGGTGTCTCGCGCCCAACGAGGAGGGGGAGCGCGGCATGGCCTATCTGGTGTTCTTCTATTTCGCCGGTCTCATCGCAGCCACCTCCGTCCTGGTGGTGGCGCTCCGCAACCCCGTCTACAGCGCGCTCTCGCTCCTCATCATGTTTTTTCACGTCGCCGGCCTGTACGTGACGTTGTACGCCGAATTCCTCGCGGCCGTGCAGATCATCGTCTATGCGGGGGCTATTTTGGTTCTCTATCTATTCGTCGTCATGCTGCTCAACGTGAAGCGAGAGGATCGGTACCATCGGCAGTTGCCGGTGGCGGGGTTCTTGGGGATCATGATCTTGACGGAGCTCCTGCTCCTGACGATCAACCGGGGTACCGTACCTCCCCCGGTCATCGACAAAGCCGGAGCGGTCATGAACCCTGCCGGAAACACGGAGACTCTCGGAGAGGTCTTGTACTCGACGTATCTGTTCCCCTTTGAAGTCGCCTCGTTGATCCTTCTCGTCGCCATGATCGGGGCGATCATTCTGGCGAAGAAAGACTTGTATCCCGTGACAGGTGACAAGTGACGGTTCCACTTTCCTTTTACTTGATCCTGAGCGCCGTAGTCTTCATCACCGGCGTGGTCGGCGTCCTCGTCCGCCGGAACATCATCATCATTCTCTTGTCCGTCGAGCTCATGTTGAACGCCACCAACATCAACTTCGTGGCGTTTTCGCGCTATTTCGACAGTCTGGCGGGGCAAGTCTTCGTGTTCTTCGCCTTGACCGTAGCGGCGGCGGAAGTCGCCGTCGGCTTGGCGATCATCATCG
>CAZZPI010000337.1:0-3509 GCA_964655865.1 uncultured Nitrospiraceae bacterium | reverse complement strand
TGAATGAATATGCGCGTGATGGGCTCGAACCCATCGCCTCGGCACTGCAGGAACTGTTTGCGACGACCCTGAAGAAGGCGGTCGGCGACAAACAACACCGCATCCGGGGCATGGCGGCGAGTCATCTCGGTGTCCTGCAGGACCCGGCATCGGTGCCGCTCCTGTTGGCTGCGCTTGAGGACGACCATGCCTATGTCCGCTCTTGTGCCGCACGGGGGTTGGGCCGGATGCGGGCGCGAGAGGCCAAGGAGAAGCTGAAGCTGATGAGCAAGGAGGATTGGGATCAGACGCTCAGGAGTCGAGCCCGCGAAGCGGTCGAGCGGATTCCGTAAGTCGGTCCGGTCAGGCGGCCGCCGCGGGCTTATCGCTCTCGGCGACCCATTCGATGACGAGCACTTCCGGCCTGCAGTTGATGCGGATCGGCAAGCCTGACCACCCCATGCCTCGGTTCACGTACAGGCGCCGGTGGTGACGCCAATTCAGGCCGTCGAGGTGCCCCGCGCAGCCCGGCGGCAACCAGAAGGTGGGAACGGCTGGGAGTTTCCATTGGCCCCCGTGGCTGTGTCCGCACAGGATCAGATCGACGGCGTGGCTCTCATTGAGCTGGTTCATGATGTTCGGTGCATGGGCGAGGAGCAGGGTAAAGCGGCCGCGCCGGGTCGGCGGGAGACAGCGGAGATCGGCTCGATGCAGGGACGGGTCGTCGACGCCGGCCACGGCCAAGTCGCCGTCACCCGCCGGGATGAAGACGGTTTGGTTGAGCAACAGCGTTATCCTGGAACGCTCGGCGAAAGTTTGGAATTGATCCACCGACACGCCGCTGTAGTGATCGTGGTTGCCGAGGGTCATGAACACCGGCGCAATCTCGCGCAGCCGGCCGAGAAAGCGAAACAGATGGGGCAGGCCGTCAGGGACGTTGATCAGATCACCGGTGACGAATATCCAATCCGGGCGCATCCCGGCGATCGTCGCCACGATGCGGTCGTGGCGCGTCTGGTATCGGTCCAGGTGCAGGTCGCTGATATGGACCGCCCTTCGCCCGTCGAGCGGGCCGTGCAGGCAGGTGAGGCGGGACACATCGAAGTCGTCGCAACCGACCTCCCAGTGGGGGATCATATTGAACAGGTGATGAAATGGACGGCTGAGCCAATGTCCGACCCAGATTCTGACCAGTTCCTGCCAACGGATCAGAGTTCGGATCATCGCAGGACTCGGTCCAGCTCGGCTCGGTCTGCCGGCGTAAAGCGATAGCCTTGGTCGTAGAGTATGCCCATGCTTGTCATCAAACCGTTCATATCGCCGGCAAGGCGGAACGCGTCGAATGCGCCGTTCACCTCCGCCACGACCGTCGATGCGGATTGGGCGGGGCTGGAAGGGAGCTTGAGGGATTCGAGTAGGTCGTGCACTTCCTCCGTACTATAGACGCTGTTGTCGTCACGGTCGCCGACCAGCGCCAACTCGTAGAAGGTGAGGCTGACAGAGAGGGTCGATTGAGCTCGACTGAAGGCTTCTCGGATGGCGTTGAGCCCTCCGGGATACTTGTTGTCGCATTCGTGTGCCGTGTCGATCGCGAGCACGGTTTGGGCGCTGCGATCTTGGGACGACGACCAGAGAACAGGGTCCACGATCGACTGAGGAGGCTTGCGTCGTTCGCGTTGATAAAACCATTCCGTGCAGCGGGAAACCTCCGCGAAGACCACTTTGTCGCGGTCGATTTGTCCCCGAATGTGTCCTGTAACGCCGAGGAACACGTCATTGGCTTGTGAGGTTGACGGAAGGCAGAGTCCGCCTCCCGCACACATTGCGAGGATAACGAACCGCGCAAGCCGAGGGCAGGACAGGAGATAAGAGCACGCGATGGAGACGATCACCGATCGGTTCCCACTTAAAACATTCGAACCCGAGTATACCATGCATCGAGTGAATCACCTTCCTCTTTGCAGCCTTCTGCCGACGGCGAACAGACGTTTCAACTGTGAATAGGGAGAATGGATCGGCATATGACGGAACTGGCCGGGCTGCCTTGCCTCACAGCGGATCTCCCGGGAATCGGCGGACGGACGCGAGTGATTCCGGAGGATTTCCTGGTTGAAGAACGGCCGCTCTACCTGCCCTGCGGGTCCGGCGAGCACCTCTACCTCCGCATCACCAAGCGAGGTCTCTCCACGCCGGATCTTGTTCTCCGACTCTCGTCACGCCTGGGGATCAAGGCTCAGGCGATCGGCGTGGCCGGTTTGAAAGACGCCCGGGCGGTGACCACTCAACTCGTCTCGGTGCAAGGGGTGGAGCCTGAGCGGGTGGCTCGACTCGCACCCGATGACTCGATCATCCGAATCGAGGTTCTGGGGTTCCACCGCAATCGCCTTCGCAAGGGGCATCATGCGGGAAACCTCTTTCGGATTCTCGTGCGGGATGTCGAGCCGCCGGCGGCCGACGTGGTCCCCGAGGTCCTGCAGGTCATTAGGAAACGGGGCGTGCCGAATTATTTCGGGCCTCAGCGTCAGGGGCGCCGGGGGCTGAACTATGAAGTGGGGGCGCAGTTGCTCGACGACCCGATACGTCGAGCCAAGCTGAGTCGCTCGAAACGATTGTGGTATCTGCATGCCTATCAGTCTCATCTCTTCAACCTGGTGCTGTCCAGACGGATCGGCACCATCGATCAGGTCCTTTACGGTGACTGGGCGATGAAAACGGACAACGGAGCCTGCTTTCTCGTCGAGGCGCCAACGGCGGAACAACCCCGTGCGGACCGGTTCGAAATCAGTCCGACGGGGCCCCTGTTCGGGTCACGGGCACCCTGGGCGTCCGGCGAGCCGGGAGAGTTGGAGCGGAAGATGGTGGCTCAACTTGACACCACGAGGGAAGCCTTAACGCAAGCCGCCAAGGAATGTGGAATGCGGGGAGAACGGCGGGCCTTGCGTGTGCCGATCACAGACCTCGCGTGGTCCCTCGAGAGATCCGATCTTCGGCTCATCTTTTTCCTCCCGCCAGGGGCCTATGCGACCAATGTCTTAAGAGAATTACAGAAATCGCGAGACCTTCCCTGACAGGACTTTTCGCGACTCCTGGAGGCGTAGGTGCGTGTCTCGGCAACGGTTCCCCCATAGTCTACGTGGTAAGATTTGAGGGACTGTTAGAAGGGAGTTCGTCACCGATGACTGAGGAAACGGTCACCCTGAGCGGCCACATCATCGATTCATTGATCCTTCCCAAGGTGCTGGACACCATCCTCATGATGGGGGGCACCTTCGACGTGCAGGAAGTCCGGATCGGACGCACTCGGGAAGAGACCTCCCGAGCGAAGATCCTCGTCCGAGCCGGGACCCCGAAACAGTTAGCGGAGATCGTGCAAGCCATTCAACCCCACGGCGCCACAGTGGAGCATGGCGGCGATTGCGTCCTCGAGCCGGCGCCTGCAGACGGGGTCCTTCCTGACACGTTCTATGCGACAACCCACCATCCGACCCAGATCTCCCTGGGTGGGGAGTGGATCGATGTCGAGGACATCG
>CAZZPI010000336.1:0-3512 GCA_964655865.1 uncultured Nitrospiraceae bacterium | reverse complement strand
GGCGCTGATCCGCATCGATGTCGCCCGTAATTGTTTGAACGCAGGCCTGTGGGAACTCTTGCTGTTCACGAAGGAGGACGGTGAAGAGCGAGTCTATGAACATCTCTGGTTCACGTTTCCGCTCGGACTCTACAAACAGCTCTTCGAGCAGGTGAACGGCCTGTCGTACTGGTCGTACTGGTGGAAACTGGAACATTGGGTCGATCCCTCAGGGACACCGATCCGCCTGGACCGCGTCAGAACTGTCCAGCAAGAGTGGCCCCTGCAGCTCACGACGAAGTGGGCCGAACCGATTGCCTTTGCCGGCGAACAGGCCCGGAAGCGGAAGAACATTCTGACACCCGTCGCGGCCATCTATCGTGATTGGTACAGCCACCCGGTGCGCTTCGCCAGCTTCATTCCACCGGGAATATATTCCCGCACGCATCCACGCGATACCCAACTCCACTACCTCGCTGAACTGACAGGCGCAACCCTTCGGCGAGTCAAGATTTCGGCTGGCCCAAAGCCATTGGTCGAGATCGAGCTTGCTTTCCGGAGCAATCAGACTGGAGAAGCCACTCGTCTCATTCTGGGCGCCCTTGATCTGGCGACGCTGCCAGTCGCCTCACCCAAAGAATATGACCGGGGCTGGCAAGTCCCGCTCGGCATCGGCAATCCGAGCTTCTTCGAGTCCTACGATGAGGTGGTGGCGCATCCGCCGATCCAGCGCACATTTTACGGCTTTCACCTGGACTCCCAGAATCGCTGGCTCGACCACCATGCCATCGGCATCGATGGCCCGGTCCTCTTCCGGGATCGCGACGATCCGTCCATTCTCCACCTGTATCTGCTGAGCTACGAACGCCATGCGCTGCTGAACCATTTCGTCATCACGGTCCCGCCGGATACCGAAGGCACTTTATGAGGTACTGTCGAGGGTGTCCATCCCGACGCATTTGATTAGTAAACAATGATGCGATCGGCTTCATTGAATAAGTGCACCATCCGATCGAGGGGAATCGGCATCACAGCGGGCGCGACCCGCGCCGGATCGATCTTGTAGAGCAGCATCATGGTCTGATTTCCGTAGATTTCGATGCCCAGCTTGTTCTTGAGAAAGTCAAAGTACTCGCCGTAATTGTGCGGCACCTGCTCCAGCGGCACGCCCATCTGTTCGGAGAGGCTCTGTCGCTCGCGCTCCGGCAAACCGGCGCGGTCAAGCGCGGTGGAATCAGACCCGATCAACCCTCTGAACCAGCCGAAGCCTTTCGTTACCGAAGTCACCGCGCTGGCGTCCACCAGAATCGTGACCTTGTGGCCGGCCTTCACCGCCGCCCAGGCCACATTGGGCACGGCGCAGATCTGGGCATCGTCCTCGGCCAGCGAGGTTTCCATGTGGATCAAGATCCGCGAAGCAGCGACTTCTTGAGCGTCCGCTCTCGCAGCATTCAAGACAAAACTTCCGATGACAAGAATCAACAGACCGATAAGAGAACGTTTCATTGTTCAGTCTCCTTTTCTCTTGCGGATGCTTTTACGCTGCGCAGCACGAGAGCTTGCTGACATCCTTCTTGAACGTGAGCGCAGCCAGCTTCAGCCCTTCTACCATGGTCAGGTAGGGGTGGAAGGTCTCGGCAAGATCCTGGACGGTGAGCCCGAATCGGATCGCGAGGGTCGCTTCCTGGATCACTTCCCCAGCTTCCGCCGCCAGAACATGCACGCCCAGCAGGCGGCTCGTTTGCTCTTCCGCCACCAGCTTGATGAGCCCCTTCGTGTTTCGGGCCGCCAACGCCCTTGGGACATGGCTCAGCGGCAGCAAAGCTGTCTGGACGCGAAGGCCTTTGGCCTTCGCTTGCTGTTCGGTCAGTCCGACGCTCGCGATCTGGGGATCGGTGAAGGTGACGTGCGGCAACGCCGTTAGATCAAAGACCTTGCCCACACCGGTGAGCGCGTTCTCTGCAGCAAGTCCCCCCGCATACGCCGCTATATAGACATACATCGGATCGCCGATGCAGTCGCCGGCCGCATAGATGTCGGGATTGGCTGTTTGCAAGTGCTCGTTCACCACGATCTCTCCCCTTGATTCCACTCGCACCCCGGCTTGTTCCAGTCCGAAGCCGTTTGTATTGGGCCGCCGACCGGTCGCGACCAGCAATTGCTCCGCTCGGCAAATCTCGGGCTTTCCTTCGGCCTCAGTGTGCACGTGGTATTCTCCGTCCCCGCGTTCCACTCGCTTGATGGTGACATTGGTGCAGATCCGGATTTTTTCGTCTTCCAGATAGCGCACCAGCGCCTGGCCGATTTCCGGCTCCTCCGCTTTCGCCACGTGCGGGCCGGACCCTAGCACCATCACTTGGACACCGAATCGGGTAAAGAGCTGGGCCAACTCCAGCCCAATGCTCCCGCCGCCGATGATGATCAGCGAGGCCGGAAGGGCCTCCAAGCTGAGCGCCTGTTCGCTAGTGAGAAAGCCGGCTTCCTGGAGCCCGGGTATAGGCGCTGCCCATGGATGGGAGCCTGTGGCGATCATGATCTTGTCCGGCTCATACACGGTTCGTTGACCCGTACTTGGCGCCCGCCCAGGAGGTTGGCTTCTCCTTTCAGGATCGTGATGGAGGGGTACACCGCGGCGACATCCACATATTTCCCTTGGCGCCACGCGGCGACCAACTCCTCCTTTTGCTGCACCACCCGCTGCCAGTCTGAAGGGGGAGGACAGGCGGTCAGCCCTTCGAACTGGGGATAGGCTGTGTGATAGCAGAGCTCGGCGGCTTTGATCAGCGTTTTGGAAGGCACACGGCCGATGTTGACGCAGGTCCCACCAATGGTGCCTTTCTCCACGATGGCCACATGTGCCCCGAGTTCGGCGGCCTTAATAGCGGCAGCAAAGGCGGCGGATCCGCCACCGATCGTTATGAGATCGTAGTCCTTGCGTTCACTCATTTTTTAGCGCGCCTCTTCACTGGCCCGACCGGCGAGAGACCGACTGAGCGCGTAATGCGATCAAGGAGAAGCCTTCGGCATGACGCGGAACCGCGCCTCCGCCGTGTGCGTGTAGGCGTTGACCTGATCCCCGACATAGAAGTCCACGCGGTAGACGCCGATCGGCCAGCCGTCTTTCGGTCTTTTCAACCGCGCATAGCCCGACTTGTCGTTGAGTGTCAGCAGCGCCGTGTCCGTGCCGATCAGCGTATTCGACGGGACAGTCCCCGCGCGCTCCATTATCCAGCGGGTGGTTAGCGTGATTTCGTCGTAGGGCACACTGGTCAGCGTGAAGACAATGATGATCTCGGGATCGTCCGGGCTAAACGTATTGGTGGGGCCGATCGGGATGAACTCCTGTAAGCCGGTCGGCAGATCGTCCTGGACCACACCCCGTGCGGGCACCATTTGCCGGAACCAGCCTTGCGCGTCCCCCAAACCAATGACGACGACATGCGTCGGCAGGGGAATGGACTCTGGGATCGGCTGGCTGGGGCCCAAGGCGGGCATCGGATTGGTTTCGGATCGCGGTCTGACGAGTTCAACGG
>CAZZPI010000335.1:1563-3520 GCA_964655865.1 uncultured Nitrospiraceae bacterium | reverse complement strand
GTCTGGTGACGGTCGGCAACGACATTACCGAGCGCAAACGGGCTGAGGAAGCGTTGCACCGTGCGCACGAAGAGCTGGAACTGCGCGTGGCCGAGCGGACGGCCGAGCTCACGCGCGCGAACGAGCGTCTGCAAGCGGAGGTTATCGCCCGCAAACAGACGGAGGAGGCTCTTCGAGAGCGCGAAGCGCTCACCAGGGCATTCTTGGACAGCAGCGCCACGGTTGCTTGGATGAAGGATGCCGAGGGGCGACACGTGTACATCAGTCCGAGTTTCGAGCGACGGTTTAACGTTCGCCTCGAAGACTGGCGAGGCAGGACGGACTTCGAGCTGTGGCCGCGGGACATTGCGGAGAGGTTCAGGGAGAATGATGTGGTGGTCTTAAAGGAGAATCGTGTGATCGAAGTGGTCGAGCAAGCACAGGAGGCGGACGGCGGGCGATCCTGGTGGCTCAGCCACAAGTTTCCCTTCCGGGATGCGAGCGGGAAACAGTACGTCGGCGGCCTGGGAGTGGATATTACGGATCGCAAGCGGGCGGAAGAGGCGTTGCGCGAGAGCGAAGAGGCGCTCCGCCGGAACCAGGACGAGCTGCGCGCGGTGGCGGGACAGCTCCTTTCCGCACAGGATGACGAGCGAAAGCGGATCGCGCGCGAGCTCCACGACGACTACAATCAGCGGCTCGCGGCCTTGGCCGTCGACCTGCAGGTCCTCAGCCAATCGCTGCCTGCGTCACTGTCCGGAGCCCATGGCCAACTCTCCGCTATCCAGAAGCACGTCGATGTCCTTTCCGACGATGTGCATGAATTGGCCTATCAGCTTCACCCGCCGTTGCTCGATGAGGTCGGGCTCGAAGTCGCGCTCCGGGATCTCGTCACCGATTTCGGCCGGCGGGAACAGGTGGCGGCGATCTTCGCCGCGCACGATCTTCCTCATTTGATTCCGAAAGCCGTCGCCAGTTGTCTCTACCGGGTCGCCCAGGAAAGCCTGCGAAATGCAGCCACGCACGGGACACCTTCGAAGATCATCGTCAAACTCACGGGGTCGCCGCAGGGGCTCGGCCTGTCGGTACAAGACGACGGCAAGGGGTTCGAGCCCCGACAGGCGAACCCGCCTTCTCATCGAGGCCTCGGCTTGATCAGTATGGAAGAACGACTGCGTCTCCTGAACGGAGCCTTCGCCGTGCGGTCGCGACCGGGCTACGGCACGAAGGTCTGCGCCTGGATTCCGTTGACGGGGGCGGCATGAGCGGTCCGCGCATCCTGATGGCGGATGATCATTCGATCGTGCTTGCCGGCCTCCGCAAGCTCGTGGAGGCGGAAGGGGAGGTGGTCGGGACCGTCGAGGACGGCCGAACGCTCGTGGAGGAAGCCCAGAAATTAAGTCCGGACATCATTCTGCTGGACATCTCAATGCCGCTGTTGAACGGGCTCGATGCCGCGCGCCAGCTCACCAAACTGGTGCCGGGCAGCAAGCTCATCTTCTTGACGATGCACGCCAATCCTACCTATGCCGCCGAGGCTTTCAAGGCCGGGGGCTCAGGCTATTTGATCAAGCGGTCCGCTGCGTCCGAGCTGAAACAGGCGATCCAGGCTGTCATGCACGGCCAGCACTACTTGACCCCGCTGATTACGAAGGACGTGCTGGCCGCCGTTCTCCATCCGCAGGATGGAACAACCCGCAAGCGTCCTCCGGCGACACTGACGGCGCGGCAGCGGGAGGTGCTGCAGCTCATCGCGGAAGGAAAAGGAACGAAGCAGATCGCCTCGCTTCTGAAGATTTCAGTCAAGACGGTCGAATTCCACAAGTTCCGAATCATGGATGAACTCGATCTTCATTCGACGGCCGAACTGACAAAGTACGCCATCGCCGAAGGGCTGGTGGGCCTGTAAGCCTCGGTCCGGTTGTCAGCCCAGTTCGGGAAACGGACGATGTGAGCCTGCCCAGGGGGTAATGACTCA
>CAZZPI010000335.1:0-1553 GCA_964655865.1 uncultured Nitrospiraceae bacterium | reverse complement strand
ACGCCGTTCCAACCCCCCAGTAACATTGCTTTGACCTTCTGGCAGGTCTCCTAGTTCCTTCGTCCAATCTCTACGCTTAGGATGCGTCGCCACGAATTTTGGCATTCATCAGGTGGGTGGCATATGGATGTTGCGGAGGCCATCTCGCGTGTTCAGAGTGCGCTGGAGAACCTGGGTACCGATTGCGCGATGGAAGAGGTCGCCGGACTCTGTCCGGATCTGACATGGAACCAAGTGTTCCTGGCCATCGATCATCTGAGTCGGTCCGGCAAAATCCGCATGACACTAATTCAAGGCAGGAACTACGCCGTACAGGCGATCCCCACCCCTAACCCATTAGGTCGGGCGGTATCCCACGTTTCCAGCTAACTCGTGGCGCTGCACTAGGAAATCTCCCAGTCTCACTCGATGGACTATTGTGCTAGAGTTGCACCCTCACAACATGGCTTCATGGGAACTCCGGCCGGAGAGTCTGCGTGGCGAAGCACAAGAAGCTGCCAATGAATGAACGGTCCGCGGAGAAGGCGAGGGTAGTCAGGTCATCTCCCCGCGAAACCTGCTTACACGGACGCCTGATTGAAGACGTTCCCAGGAAGGACGGCAAGAGAACCGGGAAGGTCCGGTGTGCGGAATGTGGGGCGGAGATCGAGGACCCATACGGCAGAGTGAAATAGGTCAAGCGCGGTCACGTGAACACTCGACTACCCTCAGGAACCAGCCAAATTCAACAGCTTATCTCCATGTGCCCTGGAGGTGTCTCGACGATGAGCGCGCAAGCGCTGTCACAACTTGGGTAGGGGTTTCGCTTCTTTCAGACTCGGCTCCGGTTTCTGCAAGGATTCAATGACTTGTTCCAATTGTTTGATCCGTTCTCGCGCCAGGTTCACCTCCACTTGGAGCTGATGGATCATCCCCTGTCCGATCGAGCCCACGCTGGCGCGAAGCCGGTCGGTTTCCTTGGCCACGCCTTCGTGCGCCACCTTGAATTCGCGAAAATCCCCGCGCAGGTTGCCGATCGCGGTTCTTCGATGGGATTCCGCCTCGTTCAGAAGCCTTGCACTGAGGCCTGGACGCTTTCCACCCGCGCTTTCAAGTCCTCCACATCGGTCCAGACCTCCTATAGCTCTTTGATGGTCACGCAGGCGCTGAAATCCATACGTTCGAGCGCCGCGTTGCGAGAGTTTCCATCTTGCTTGGGGCGTCCCGCTACAAGGGAATCTGGAGGTTTGTAGCGAAAAAGTGCAATGCCGGTAAACGGATCAACGTCCGATTGGCCTCTTGTCGCACTTGCCTGAGCCCACATTATTCATGAACGCTTCTACTGCAACCGCCGATACGCCGCTGCGACAAGCTTGGCTGCGGTATTCTCGCATCCAAGCGGGCAGGCTCGCCCCGCGCGGCCTCAACGTACTGTTTCAAGTACGCGTCAGCCCCTCGGGGCTCCGCGTGCCCGTCTCGCTCGGCGTCTTGGCAGTTTCGTCACGAACCGTCACGATTAATGTGGGCTAGTGTCCTAAGTCTCAAGTTCGCATCAATAGTTCCCTCGCCCCATC
>CAZZPI010000334.1:0-3520 GCA_964655865.1 uncultured Nitrospiraceae bacterium | reverse complement strand
GATTCAAGTGAAGCATCTTTTATGGATCGTAGTGCGGGAAATCGGCACGAAGGCCCTCACCGAAAAAATCCGGCGACCGCTGACGGAGTTCCGCATCGCGCCATTTTACGGCTGTTATATCCTGCGCCCTTCGTGGGACCTCGGCTTTGACGATCCCGAAAACCCCACTTCTTTGGAGAAGGTCATTCGGGCGGTGGGAGGCGCTCCGGTCGCGTATGCCGGCCGGACGAAATGCTGCGGATTTCCGATCATCTTGGAGAAGGAAGCCATCGCCGTCGCCATGGCGGGGAGCAACATGAAAGAGGCCAAGGAGGCCGGGGCGGATTTCATGGTGACGCCGTGCCCGCTGTGTCACATGAGCCTCGACATTTATCAGGATCGAGCGGCCACGGCGGTGAATGCGTCCCTTGAACTTCCCATCCTTCACCTCCCTCAACTGCTCGGCCTGGCTCTTGGCGTTCCCGCAAAGGAGCTCGGCTTGTCCCGCCACCTCGTTCCCGTGACCTCGATCACCAGGAAGATAGAATCGGTCGGCCCAGCACCCACACAGTCAACCAGGAGCCCCGTTTCATGAAGGTTATCAATCTGTCAGAATTTCAGCGGTTTAGCAGTGAGAAGATGAAGAAGAACAATATCTTTCAGACCACGCGTTTTTTCTGCGATGTCTACTGTTTCGAGCCGGGCCAGGAGCAGAAAGGTCACGTGCACGGCGAACAGGACAAGGTCTATTTAGTGTTGGAGGGGCAGGGGACCTTTCAGGTCGGCAACGAGAAACAGGTGCTGAGCCCGGGGCAAGGAACTATGGCGCCCGCGGGGGAAGAGCATGGCGTCCTCAATCACACGAACGCCCGGCTTTCCGTGTTGGTATTCGTCGCGCCGAATCCCTCTTAGCGCCTCAAGCGTCACGAAGCGTCAAACGTGCTTATGCTGCCTCTATCATCCCTTCCAAGCCTCCGCGGAGGATTCACGGGTAGCCGTCAACGAGTCATACCACTACCGCTCAGCGGCGCCGTTACTGTAATGGCTCCGGCAAGGTCGCCCTCGCGGGCTCCTTCTTTCGGATAGCCTGAAATATCCAGCTCACCCTTCGGCTCCCCGTGGCATTTCAGACATTCCTTCACATAATAGATCGGCATCACGACGCGAATGGTTCGACCGTCCTCTGTCAGCTCGCTGACAGAGGCCTCCGCCCGTGGCCCGCCGGCCAGCCATTTTAAGACCGACGCTTCATACTCATCCGGTTCGTTTTTGGGGTTCCTTGGCTGCAGCGTGGTTTGCTTGAGCTGGACGTGGGATTTCTTGGAGAACCGTCTTGCGGCCTGGCTTCCATAAGTGGCCGGGATAAAGTTCTTGTATCCGATGCCGCGCTGGTTGATCACCACTTGGGCATCCTGCACGACTTCCTTGCTCGCCTGCACCAACGCCGGTAGCAATTCTTTGGCCAATGGGGGAACCGTAACCGAGGCAGGCATCGAGGCAAGCTTGGAGAGATCGATCCCCGTTTTGTCACGGAACGCTCGTATAAGCTGTTGCTCGAACACCTCGGGGGTGAATTTCTTGTCTCCTTTGTGGGGATCATCGATCAGCTCTTGGTTTTGATCGATCACTAACCGACCGGCCTGGAGCAGCTTGGCCAGCAAGCGGGCCGTCTCTTCCGCTTCCGCGCGATCGACGGCCCACACGGATGTCGAGCGTATGAGGTCTGCCGTCACGAAAACGAGGTTGCACATGATCAGCGCCATCCAAAGCCTTTTCATACATAGCCTCCTAGTCGAGCACTCAGCGACTACGTGGTTCCCGACAGGTGCCCTGATCGTAATGAGTCACCATTTTTTCGATGTCGAACGGCAGACCTTCCAACGCCGCGCGCCGTGGAAAAGCATACTGTTGTTCCAACCACCGCTTCCTCATGTCAGCCAACTTTCCCGACTCATCTAACCTGAAGATGACGTTGTTGACGAACCAGCGGAGCTGATAACTCTCCTCCGCCATGACCACAGCGTAATGACCGCGCGTCAATAACAAGGGCCTCCCTGTTTCAAGAGTCAAGAGGCGCCAATCCTTCCGTACATATCTCACCATGTAGTCAAGGACAGGTTCTGCTCCCAAAATAACATCGATCGGAGGGCTGGCGGGCGTCGCAGCAGACTCAAACGCAGCAGGGAGGGAATCGCACAAGATCAAGCGGCTCATTTTCAGGTTCGCTTCAGCATACAGGTGCGCGGCGGTGAGCTCCTGAACCGCGATCGTCAAGCCGGCAAGGGCGCGCTCGTATGCAAGCAATCCATCGGAAGCGCGACTCTCCGCCTGCGTACGAAGATTCGCACGTACCCGTTCCATGACCTCCATCCGAGGTGTGACACCGCCGATTCCACCGCCGTAAAAGTAGGGGATGGAATAGGCAAATCCGGCCCGGGTGGGCGACGGGACGTTGGCCGCCACGGCCGAAATGAACAAATCCAGTTGGCCTTCATTCAAGAGCAGAAAAAGGTCCCGGTACCGAACCAGGTGCAACGCCGGCGTGACCGGCTTCCCGCAGCGTTGCGTGAAAGCCCCGCTGATCAGACTGACTAATTCCACATCAAGGCCGGTAACGCGCGAGCCCTCGTCCGTCCAGATCGCCGGAAAGACGAATGGTCGAAAGGGCTCTATGGCCATCCCCACTTGTAGCTGCTGCCGCTTGCAAATCACATCGAGCGGATCCGCGACGACCGGATAGATGACCTGAACGGCGTCATACAGCAACCCGCAGCCTTGCAGCAGCGCCGCGAACACGAAGGAAGCGGTGAGGCGTAAGGCCGTTCCCATCAATAACGAATGCCAGTTAAAAAGAGCCATTGCTGAGACTCGCCGGATTCCCCTCGGAAAGTCACCGCGTATTGAGTGTACTGAAGACTCAAGTCTAGTGAGATGCCTCGAGCGACGGGAAAGCGCACTCCCACTTGTCCGCCGTAGAGATGCCCCGGAGAGGAACGTTCGAGGCCGGACACGAGGGCTCCGGCGAGGACTCCCACATAGGGAATCGCGCCATCTTCCAGAGGACCGAACAACAGGTGCCGGAGGATGCGATTGATCGGCATGCTCTTCGGGAAATCGAGACTGTCGATGAAGTTGTTCCAGCGGGGATTTACGAACACGGCATGCTGATCGGTCTTGAAGTCTTCTGTGTGAATGCTGAAGAACTGGTACACGGCGCGGACTTCCAAGTCGCCGTAGCGGAGCGCAGTAAAGCCGGCCTGGATCGTGATCTCTCGATCATTGGGGGCGAACGACTGTTGACGTAGGGCCACGTCAAAATTGATCGGTCGGATCGGAAACAGATCGAGGATCGCTTCTTGCGCGCCGGCTGTATGAGGTATGAGCAAAAACAGCAGAGTCGCCGCAATCCAGCGCCAGCCGATTCGGTCGGGTGCGAGCGTGGATCCGGGACGAAGCCGACCGTAAGTCAAGCGCGAATTCTCCTGGTTGACCGCAGGATCGTCTGGACATGCAGGATAGGGCCGGAGTCGACACAGCGCGA
>CAZZPI010000333.1:0-3551 GCA_964655865.1 uncultured Nitrospiraceae bacterium | reverse complement strand
ATTTAAACAGCAGATTCGCGACCTTCTCAGGGATATGACACGTCTCGCACTTGTTACTCAAGACTCTCCCTTCGTGCTCGGACTTACCATCGTGGCACCGGAAGCAGTCGGCCAGGGCTCTCGCCCGCAGGTAGGAACCTTCCGGGTGGTCTGGATACCAGGGCTTGTCGTCCGCCTTGACGTGGCCGCGCGGAATGACGATGGGATACCCCTTGATCGGCTTCTCATGCACGATGCCGGAGTGACAGGTGGTGCAGCCCTCCCCCTGCCCGCGTTTGGCGAAGGCCTCCATGTGCTTACGATGGCTCATCACGAGACCCACGTCTTTCACCGGCGGCGGCAGGTCTCGCGGCGCCACTTCAGACACCCGCAGAATCTGCCGGTGACAGCTCAGGCACACTTCCGAATGGACCTTGGCCTTCAAGTTGTGGGAATCGGCCGGCGCATTGAACAGGTAGATCGCGACATCTTTCGTCCCGGCCCACGCCTTGTCATGGAGCCATCCCGCGACGCCGGGACGTACATGGCAGTCGACGCAGGTGACTTCTTTATGGGAGGACTCGACCCAACTGTCGTAGGACGGTTTGATCGTGTGACAGGACGCGCAGAACTTGGGATGACTGGTGACAGGAATGATTACGCCACCGACGAGGACGGCGCCAGCGATCACCGCCCCGATCACGACCGCCGGACTCTTACGCATCGTCCCGTTTGCGCTTCGGGAAATGACGCATGACGACGGCCGCCACGGCGGGGATATCGTCCGGATGAAGGATGGGAACCGGGAGATTGCCCGGTTGGTTGGAGACGACGGCCAGCAGACCATCGGTGGAGAAGGGCACCTCGCCCACCTGGTCGCGGACGATCACGATCTTCGGGTAGCCCTCGCTTTTCCAGCCCTCGGCGATGATCAGGTCGTAAGAATGATCGAGGAACCGATCCCGCACTTCTTCTAGCTTGATCGATTCGGACACGTCGGCGAACATCGCCAGGCTGCCCTTCGACATGACGATGACGCTGCTCGCGCCGGCCCGCTTGTGGCGCCAACTGTCCTTGCCTTCCGTGTCGAGGTCGAACCCGTGGCCGGCATGCTTGATGGTGGCCACTCGGTAGCCCGCCCGCACCAACTCGGGAATCAGCCGCTCGATCAGCGTCGTCTTCCCGCTGTTGGATCGCCCGACGAAACAGAGGATCGGTACGGCCATGAAGTCATTGGTCAATGGTCAATAGTCATTGGATAGCAGGAGTACATACACCGTACCCTATTGACCCAATGACCATTGACCATTGACATCCTTTCTAGCAACAGGACAGTCGATGACTTGCGGCGGGCTGATGTTCGGCGTGGCTGGTCCACGCCTGTCCACTGAGGAGCTGCACCGTCACCTGATCGCCCGGATTCAACCGTTCGATCTCCTCCGGCACGTCGATCAGACAATTTGCTTTTACCATTGAGGTCAGGATGCCGGAGCCTTGATCGCCGGTCGTGCGCACTGTGAACACGCCCTCTTCGCGCGTGAGAATGCCGCGCAGAAAGTGGCGCCGGTCTGGCTTCTTGGAAAATTTTTCATGAAACACCGCTTGCACGACGGGGCGGCCGTAGCTGCGATGGCCGCCCATCTTGAGCATGGCCGGCCGCACCAATTGCTCGAAGGTCACCATGGACGAGACGGGATTCCCGGGTAGTCCGAAAGCGAGCTTGCCCTGAATCTTGCCGAACGCCAGCGGCTGCCCGGGCCGGATCGCCAGCTTCCAGAAATTCATCTCCGCGCCCAAGTCTTTGAACACGGCTTTGGTGAAATCGTAGTCTCCCATCGAGACCCCGCCGGACAGGACCACAATATCCGCGTTCAGCCCGTGCGAGATCTTCTCCTTGAGGGCGGTGGGATTGTCTCGCGCGATCCCCAACAGAATCGGCACGCCGCCGGCGTCCTGCACCGCCGCGGCGATTCCATAACTGTTCGAGTTGAT
The DNA here is from genome assembly GCA_964655865.1 of uncultured Nitrospiraceae bacterium. Taxonomy (GTDB): domain Bacteria; phylum Nitrospirota; class Nitrospiria; order Nitrospirales; family Nitrospiraceae; genus JBBIJI01. The sequence continues at coordinate 1,580 of CAZZPI010000333.1, read as the reverse complement.
GATTTTTTCCTCGCTGAAGCGCTCGTCCAAGTCCGCCAGCTCATCGCCCGTCGAGAGGATCGCCACACGCGGCCGCTGATAGACGAGCACGAAGGACTTGGCGAGAATCGCCAGCATGCCGGCTTCCCCGGGCCTGATCTGCGTGCCCTTCGCGATGATGCAGTCGCCTTTCTTGACGTCTTCGCCCTGCGGACGGATGTTCGAGCCCTTCTGCTCCGGCTTAAACACACGCACGGTATCGGACGTCGGCTCGGTGTCCTCCACCTTCAACACCGTGTCTGCCCCCTTCGGCACCGGCGCGCCCGTCATGATGCGGATGGCTTGCCCCGGTCCGACCGTGCGGCTGGGCATCTTGCCGGCCGGCACGTCTTCGATGATCGTGAGCGTGACCGGCTTCTGAATGGGGTGTTCCTGCTTGATATCCTCCCAGCGCACGGCGAACCCGTCCATGGCGCTGTTGTCCCAGGGAGGATTATCGCGTTCCGCAACGACGTCCTCACCCAACACGCGGCTCAAGGTGTCGAGGATGGGAATTTTCTCCAAGCCGAGCGGCGTGGTCGCGTCGAGCACGATCTTCTGGGCTTCGTGTAATGGTGTGAGACCTTGCATGCTAGCCCCTAAGCAAGTAGCGAATAGCGAACAGCTAGCAGGTAAACTGTCAGACCCTCATGGTTTTTCTCCATTCCCATTAGCTACTCGCTATTAGCTGTTCGCTGTTGGCTTTTTGGCCATGCCGACTTTCAGCAGCGACCCGCTCTTCTTACAGAACGCTTCTACTTTGTTGGCGATCTCATGGAACGCTTCGGCGGTCGGGGTATCGGAATAGAACATGGCGAAGGGTTCACCCGCATCGCACTGGGTAACCACCTCGGGATCGAGCGGAATGCGGCCTAAGAACGGCACTCCCATGTCATGCGCCGACGCCTCGCCACCGCCCTTCCTGAACACTTCGATATGCTCGTGGCAATGCGGGCAATCGAGCCCGCTCATGTTCTCGATGATGCCGATGATCGGCACCTCGCTATCCTTGCAGAAGCTGACCGACTTCCGGGAGTCGAGCAACGCCACCTCCTGCGGAGTGGTGACGATGACCGCGCCGCTCACGCTCCCGAGCAAGTCGATCGTCGTCACTGACTCGTTCCCGGTCCCCGGCGGCAAGTCGATCAGCAGAAAATTCAGGTCCTGCCATTCGACGCCGCCTAAGAGCTGGTTGATGAATTCGTACTTATAGGCGTCGCGCCAGATGATCGGGTCATCCGAGTTCTGGAGCAAGAAGGACATCGAGGCGATTTTGAGGTTGTACGCCTGGAACGGGATGATGCCGCCCGAGGTGCTGATCTTGAGCTTCTGCCCTTCGCCGCCCACCATCTTGGGGATGTTCGGCCCGTGAATATCCATGTCGCAAATGCCGACGTGCCAGCCCTTGAGCGCGAGGCTCACCGCCAGGTTGGTGGTAACCGTGCTCTTCCCCACCCCGCCCTTGTTGCTCATGACGAGCACTTTGTACTCGATGTGCTCCATCCGCTTGGCAATCAGCCAGCGGCTGTGGCCTTCCTTGTCCTTCTGGCAGGTTTCGTTCT
>CAZZPI010000332.1:0-3555 GCA_964655865.1 uncultured Nitrospiraceae bacterium | reverse complement strand
CGGCGGTGGGTGAAGCTGTCCTGCCGGCTGCCCGTGGCCGAGCCCGCCCGCAGCGCTATGGGCTGAGCATCCGGTTCGAGTCGCATCCCGACGATCCGGACCTCGGCCGCCTCGTCGAATCCACCGTCGTCGTGAACGATGCGCATCCGGCCTGTCGTCGCGCCGTCGCCTCGCGCTCCGAAGGGTATCACATCGCGCTGTGCGTTGCCCTGGCGCTGGCGCGTCTGGCCGTGGAGCCGAAAGAGGAGCATACGTTTGTGACGAGCTTCCTGACTCGGTGGGGTGAGGCTCTCGATGGACCGCGCCGCAGCGCGCGCAAGCGCCGATAGCCCTGCTGGTCCGATTCCACTGCGTGGTATAATCCTGCCCTCTTGAGGAAATTCTGAGTTGAGAGTGTAGAGTTTTGGGTTAGCGAAATCCACAAGCCGCTGCTGATCGCTGACGCCTGCGGGCTACTCTGCTAAGCGCATGAACCAATCCATCGTCATCAAAGGCGCGCGGGAGCACAACCTCAAGAATCTGGACGTGCAGATTCCGCGCGATAAGCTCGTGGTGATCACGGGCTTGAGCGGGTCCGGCAAGTCTTCGCTCGCCTTCGACACGATCTATGCCGAGGGGCAGCGGCGGTACGTCGAGTCGCTCTCGGCCTATGCCCGCCAGTTCCTCGAACAGATGGGCAAGCCGGATGTCGATTCGATCGAGGGTTTGTCGCCCGCCATCTCGATCGAACAGAAGAGCACCAGCCACAATCCCCGGTCCACCGTCGGCACGGTCACGGAAATCTACGACTACCTGCGGCTGTTGTTCGCACGAGTCGGCCACCCATATTGCTACCAGTGCGGAGAGGAAATCACCGCGCAGACCGTCCAGCAGATGGTTGATGCGATCCGCACCGTGCCCGCCGGGACGAAGTTTCAGATCCTGGCGCCGATCGTCCGCGGCCGGAAGGGAGAGTATCGCAAGGAGCTGATGGACATGCGCCGGGCCGGCTACGTGCGGGCGCGGGTCGACGGTCAAGTGGTCGATCTCGGCGACGAGATCGTGCTCGACAAGCAGAAGAAGCACACGATCGAGATCATCGTCGATCGACTGATCATGAAGCCTGCGGTGAGCCCTTCGACCGGACTCAGGGTCGAACCCACCGGCGATTCCTTCTCGCGCCGGCTGGCGGACTCGGTGGAAACTTCCCTCAAGCTGGCCGACGGCCTGGTCGGTGTCCTGACGGATGACGGGACGACTTCGCTCTACAGCGAGAAGCTTGCCTGTATCCGTTGCGGGGTCAGCTATCCCGAGCTCACCCCGCGCGTCTTTTCCTTCAACAGCCCCCACGGCGCCTGTCCCGCCTGCGACGGAATCGGCTTTGCCGCCCTGCCCGAGGACCCTGAAGAACAAGACTTCACGCTGCTCGACGCCTGTCCCGTGTGCCACGGGGCAAGGCTCAAGCCGGAGAGTCTCTCGGTCAAGATCGCCAAGAAATCGATCGCGGACGTGACCAGGTTGTCCGTCCGGGCGGCGGCGCAGTTCTTCGAGTCACTAAAGCTCACCGAACGGGAATCGACCATCGCGCAGCGCATTCTCAAGGAAATTCGCGAGCGGCTGGGATTTTTGGTCAACGTCGGCCTGGACTACCTGACGTTGGAACGGTCGGCCGCCACATTGTCCGGCGGGGAAGGTCAACGCATCCGGCTGGCGACGCAGATCGGGTCGGGCTTGGTCGGCGTCCTTTATATCCTCGACGAGCCCTCGATCGGCCTCCATCAACGCGACAATCGCCGGCTCCTTAACACGCTGCAGCGGTTGCGCGACCTCGGCAACACGGTGATCGTGGTGGAGCACGATGTCGAGACGATGCTGGCGGCGGATCATATCCTCGACCTGGGGCCCGGAGCCGGCTCCCACGGCGGCCACGTCGTCGCGCAAGGCACTCCTGCTGAAGTGATGGCCCATCCCGACTCGCTGACCGGCAAGTACCTGCGAGGAGAACATACAGTCTCGCTGCCGTTCCGGAAACGGAAGCCCAAGGGCTTCCTTTCCGTGGTCGCCGCCAAGAAATACAACCTCAAAGGCATCACGGCGAAAATTCCGCTGGGCTTGCTCACCTGCGTAACCGGCGTCTCCGGCTCTGGAAAGAGCACGCTGGTGTTGGAAGTGCTCTTTCACTCGCTGTCGCAACTGCTGAGGCAGTCCCCCTCTCCTTACTCCTCTCCCCTCAAGGGGAGAGGGAAGGGTGAGGGGAAGCCCAAGATCGATGGCTGTAAAGAGCTCCTTGGCGTCGAGGCTTTGGACAAAGTCATCGATATCGACCAATCCCCGATCGGCCGGACACCACGGTCCAATCCGGCGACTTACACGGGGCTCTTTACCTTCATCCGCGACCTGTTCTCGAATCTCCCGGAGTCCAGGGTCCGGGGATACAAGCCGGGACGGTACAGCTTCAACGTGAAGGGCGGGCGCTGCGAGGCCTGCGAAGGTGACGGCCTCATCAAGATCGAGATGCATTTTCTGCCGGACGTGTACGTGACCTGCGAGGTATGCAAGGGCCAGCGGTACAACCGCGAAACGCTCGACGTGCTGTTCAAGGGCAAGAGCATCGCCGATATTCTCGACATGACGGTGGACGACGCGTTGGAGTTCTTCGATGCCATTCCCCACATCAAGACGAAGCTTCGGACGCTGCATGATGTCGGCTTGCACTATGTGAAGCTCGGCCAGTCCGCTACGACGCTGTCCGGCGGCGAAGCGCAACGGGTGAAACTGTCGCGCGAGTTGTCGAAACGGGCGACCGGACGGACGTTGTACATTCTCGACGAGCCGACGACCGGCCTGCATTTCGCCGATATCCAGCGGCTGCTCGATGTGCTGGATCGGTTGGTCGAGACGGGGAATACCGTGCTTGTGATCGAGCACAATCTGGACGTCATCAAAAACGCCGACTGGATCATCGATTTGGGGCCGGAGGGCGGGGATCGCGGGGGCGAAATCGTCGCGGAGGGTCCGCCTGCCGAAGTGGCACAGTCGAAGCGGTCTTACACCGGGCAGGTATTGAGGGAGGCAGGAGTATAGGAGAGCTCCCTGCCGGCCTCGCGCACCTGGGCGGTTCACCGGTTCGAAGCCTGAGTCTCGAAAGGTTGATGCAGACCTCATCCAGCCGGCTCTGCCGGTATCACGTCGAGATCGGTTGGACCATCCGCAAATCCAGCCATCATCGAATCCTGAACACCGTACCCATTTCCCCACCTCGTCCCCCAGACCGGCCGAGGCGCTAGGTTTCGCCGCGCGGCGCAACCGCAGGCCGGCACTTTAGTCGAACTCCCCATATCGTCGCCCGCATCATCGCAGACTGCCAAGCCGGCGGTTGCCGGCCTGGTTTCATTCTCTCCTCGTCCGGATCGAGCCGTGTGCCCCCTGCGGGGTGCGCAGGGCCGGGCCGGTCTCTGTCGTCTGAACGAGACGGTACCCGGCTCTGTGATCCCGACTGTCGCGACAATGGAGCAACCGCTCGTCTTGTAAGGGTCATTGTCTTGCGAAGGGGCGCATCAGAGGCGACCGGCGACG
>CAZZPI010000331.1:0-3566 GCA_964655865.1 uncultured Nitrospiraceae bacterium | reverse complement strand
GATAGCCTCTCATGAAGACATGACCGGTTTGAGCATCATAGGCGGCAACGTTACCCAGAGTGCCATCCGGAGCGTTTCCGCGCTGTGTCCAGGTGCGAGTTGAAAAACTGTATTCCCACGTATCGACACCGCCGGCTCCACCTCCGCAATAGCGTGATCCTCCGTTGATCCAAAATCGATCGGAAGCAGGAAGATAAGACAAGCCACCATAGGTGTGTCTCGACACCGGATTGCCGTCGGAATAAGTGTTGGAGCAGGTGGAGCCATAAGGCGGAGGAATGCCAGGGCTGGGTCCCCATGTCCGGGACCAGGTCAAGGCGTTGACGTCGAACACGTAGATCTCATTGCCTCCATAATCGTTGTGTCCTCCACCCCAAACAATAAGGCGCGAGCGCGTGCTGTCGAGGGCTCCTCCACTCCAGGCTTCGATGATGGTAGCCGGATCACCAGGCGGGACCGGATTGGGTAACACAGACGAGATGCGTGAATTCGGCACCTGGTACCATTCACCGGGCTGCAACGAGTCAATTGGGCCTCCCAACACGAGGGAGGGAGCGACAATCAGGGCCGCGAGGAGAAGCAAGGTCACGCATAGCTCAGTGCCTCCTTTACGGCTCTTAGGGCGTGTGCGAAAGAGGGCCTTTATCTTATTGAAATTCATGGTCATCATCAGCCAGTTCTTTGGTGATCCCAACTGTCACAATCATGTACAGCTCTGAATCTGAACTCGGAGACCCCAATTCCTTTGTGATCTTCAAGAGTCAGTTTGAATCTGGTTCCCATAGACCAAGATCATTCTTGCTGATACGCCTAAATTTTTGAGAAGGGATAATACTCTCAGTGCTCAAAACGCCAGGAGTCTGTATGAGAGAAGGTCCAGGGCGACGAATCCAGTAGAAAAAATCTGAAACTTGATCATCCAAGCCTTCTGGACATTCCCAATGGCGGCGCAAGTTGTCGATATATCTCAGTATCTCAGACGGATACTCCGCGATTATGGTCTTTCCATCCATGTGAAACCTCTCAATTACAATACTCTCAAACCCGTTGGGGTAGCCGGCGGAACCGAATCTGGATTCGTCACCGATGGTTTCCGTTCGATCTTCGGCAACCACCCTGGATTACTTCCTGCGCTCGCGTAGGCTCCCCGAAAACTCCCATCATGCAGCTGTCCGTTAAAGTCCTTGTTCCAATCTGAAAACTGATTGCTGAAAGAACTTCGATCAATCAATGAACCGGTGAGCTTGCCTGCCAAGGGGAAAAGATCCAAATTGCCAGCACTCGGCGTTCCGTTCGGATTCTTCACGTAGTTGACAGCATTGGCTTTAGTATCCGTGACGTTATCTCTCTGATCGCCGGCGTTGATCGGGGTCTGAGCGAAGACGGCATTGCCCACCACTTTCTGTTGAAAGCCCTGCGCGCCACCAGTCACGGAAATGCCTGAAGACGTCGCAACGACCGTATTGTTGAAGACTCGAATGTTCTTCGGTACGTCGTTGTGTGGCTGGATCCACACTCCAGGTCCAGATGGATTCACCACCAGATTGTCATAGAACGCGATGTTCCCTTCTCCTTGAAACAGTGGCTCGCCCGTCCCGTTGTACCAGAAGAAGTTCCCGTAGATTTCGTAGGTGTCGTTCATCCCAACGCCGGAGAGCGGCCAGTGGCCGACCAACACATTCGGACGCGCGGAGGCACCAGACGAGGCATTGTTCTGTTTGCTGAACACGTTATGTCGGATGATCGTCTTACTGCCGTCCGGTGGGGCCCCAGGGAGGCTACCGCGTGAGTTTTGATGCTTGATCTCCATGTTGTAGCCGATCGTGTCGTAGACTAAGTTGTGTTCGATGATCCCTCGAACGAACGGAGACGATCCGTCCGAATCACCGAGGTAGAGACCTGTGCCGGCCCGCTCGATGATGTTACTACGGATGATCCAATCCCAGGCTGCCTGTGTCGCGTTTGTGCTGATTCCGACCGTTTGCTGGTCGTCGCCGACGCCGTGAATGTAAAGATCTTCGAGGATGATATGGTGCGATAGGCCTCGCGCGTTGAGCCCGTCTCCACCTAAATCGCGTCCATCAATCTCGAGTCGCCTGAGCGTCACATACTGCGTGTTATCAAGTTGAACTGTGTTGGATCCGCCGTCTCCGACAATGACGGGACGAGCCTGACCGTCCGGACCCTTGACTGTGATCCGACAACTATCCGTTCCCTGGACCCCTTCCACGGAAAGGTTAGGATAGGTGCCTTGGCTGTTCGAGAGAATCAGGGTGTCTCCGGGGAGGAGCGTCGCGATGACATTGTCGTAGTTCGACGGCCCAGCCTGAAGGACTCGATTGCTGCATTGCTGGGCATGCGTAAGAGTCGTGTTCAAGCTCACGCAGGCGATTGTACCCAGGCAGGCGAGCAACAAAGTCCGGCGAGAGCGCGCTCGAATGGGTCCCCTCAGGTCGACCGTAAGAATCATCGCTGTCCTCTAAATCTATCACCTATGCAGAATCACGAAGTCCGAAGTCCGGTCGGTGCAGCAGGCGGGGTGAGATCAGGAGGTGTTCCGCCTCCGCTGCTGATGTGGAGCAGCCAGTCGGTCAAGTTGCCGCTGCTGGGAGCCGTAAACGAGCGGTTGGCCCCCCCCGTCACGCTCGTTGCCCCGGAGGTGGTTCCGGTCCGAGGGTTTAACCACTCCACATTCAAGGTCCCCGTGGCCCCGGTCAGATTAAGCGTCACGGTCCCACCGTCGGGCAGATAGGCGAGATACCGAACTCCGGTCTTCGCCGAGACATAAGCCGTAGCTCCTAAAACTTTGAGATTGTTCGATGGACTCAGCTCCCAATAGGGAAGGGTGGTCATGAACTCAAAGAGAATCTTCGAATAATTGAAATGTGCGGCATTCTGATAGGGCGTGCCTATCCACCACCCCAACGAGGCTGCTTTGTAGTAACCGCCCCCCATCACGATGGCCCAAATCGCAGCACAGAAGTTGTAGACGTCGCCGAAATCCCCCTCGATAAAAAATTCTACAATCATCACAGGAATGCGACGACCGCTCGAAGCGGTGAGGTTTCGATTGGCGATGATCTCTGGGTTAACGACGTCATGATTTGCGGGAAGTCGCTGCAGCGTGACGTGGTCTAAGTGGGGATTTCCCGGAAAGAGATACGTTGGTCCGTCCGACTGGTGGACGGAAAGCAAATGATCATATGGGTCCTCCGCCTTGACGAATGCCGCGCGGTTCGTGACCCATGAATTCGAACGGTACTCATCGAATTCCAAGGCCAGGTTCCACGTGATGTTGGAGTAGGCCGCGAAGCGGGCGATGATGTACCGGAAGTACAGCGTTTCCTCTGAGGAGTTCGCCGCCGGAATCAATGATTGGGAATCATCGGAGTAGAACCACCAATCAAAGATCATCCCTCGGGCCTGCATATACTCGATTACGGCTTCATAGGTGCGCATCTTGCTGAGACTGAAATGGGTTTTATCGTCGCGCGCCGGCCACGGGTACACCTCGCACCCATCATCGTTGACCATTAACGCGAAGAGATTGTTGACTCTCTTGGAAT
>CAZZPI010000330.1:0-3578 GCA_964655865.1 uncultured Nitrospiraceae bacterium | reverse complement strand
GGTGTGCCTCCAGCACGAGTTTGATCCTCTACAGGTTACCCCATCGGACACGCGTGATGAAGGTTCTGGTCTTCACGAATCTATACCCGAACAACCTCTGCACCAATCATGGCATCTTTGTTAGGCAACGCATGGCTCACGCAGCCCGACAGAACCACTGGGACATGCAAGTCATCGCTCCAGTCCCATATTGTCCTCCGATAGTGCAAGGAAGGCGGCTAGCGTATCGCAACGTCGCCAAGCTGGAATATTTAGATGGAATCCTTGTTCATCATCCCCGGTACTTGATGATTCCAAAGGTCGGCATGGTGCTGCAAGGACTTATGATGGCTCTCTCGCTCTACAGCATGGTGCGAAAAGTACAGAGCGAATTCTCTTTCGATCTGATCGACGCTCATTATGTGTATCCGGACGGATTTGCCGCCATCCTGCTCGGAACGTGGTGCCATGTCCCTGTCGTGGTTTCAGCCAGGGGAAGCGACCTGAACCTACTAAAGGAATTCCGGATGGTCCGAGGCATGATTCGGTGTACCCTGCGTCGGGCGTCCGCGGTAGTCACGGTGTCACGCGCGCTGAGGGACGTCGCCGTCAGTTTGGGGACCGCAGAGGAAAAGATCAGCGTGGTCCCCAACGGCGTGGATCTCGACAAATTTCGGCGGGTCTCTCCCGCAGAAGCCCGTGCGCAAATCGGACTTCCTATAACAGGTTCCCGGATCATCCTCTCGGTCGGCCGGATCACTCCCAGCAAGGGGTTCGACCTGCTCGTGCAAGCTGTGAAGACTGCATCCTTGCGGCGTCGGCGGAAAGACCTGTTGCTCGTGATCGCGGGAGAGGGAGCGTTCCGCTCTTCTCTCCAACGCCTTGTGGATTGCAGCGATTTGGCGGACCACGTGCGAATAGTGGGAGATGTCCCGCATGAGCGATTGCACCTTTACTACAGTGCAGCGGACCTGTTCTGTCTGGCCAGCGAACGTGAAGGATGGCCGAACGTTATTGTGGAATCCCTGGCATGCGGGACACCGGTGCTTGCCTCACCCGTTGGAGGCATTCCAGAAATTCTCCGATCGGAGCGTGTCGGCCTGCTCGTGGAACGGAAGATCGAAGCTCTCGCCGCGGGCATCTGTGAAGGACTTCAACGGGACTGGAGACCGGATGAGATTCGGGCCTACGCGTCCCAGTTTTCTTGGTCCCAAACCAGTAGGGCGCTAAAGGATGTGTTCCAAACAGTCCTGAAACCGCCCATCACACACCAACGATCGCAACCTTCGCACGTTATCGGGTAGTGTAATGAACATTCTTTACCACCATCGAACTCAATCTGAGGACGCTCAAGGCGTTCACATCGAAGAGATGGTCGAGGCATTTCGGAACCTGGGACATCAGGTGGCAGTGGTAGCTATGGCCGAGTCACATCAGGACAAGCGGCGAAGCATCATCACAGGCTTTCTGGGATGGGTTGCCCATCGCGTCCCGACGTGGTTTTATGAATTGATGGGCCTGGTCTATAACCTTTACGGGTATTACAGGCTCTGTCGAGCGATCGAGGCAACAAAGCCCAGCTTTATCTATGAGCGATATGCGTTGAACACCGTATGCGGGATTTGGGCTAGTCGACGGTATGGCATTCCTCTTGTCCTAGAGGTGAATGCCCCACTGTTTCACGAACAATCGAAGCTTGGTCGCCTCTGTTTCGCACGACTTGCGGAATTCACCGAACGATGGATTTGCTCAAACAGTGTGTGGACCATCACGGTTAGTCAGGTCATGAAAGACTTGCTGGTAAACAATGGCGTGCCGAGCGACAAAATTCTGGTGATGCCTAATGGGATCGACCCTTCTCGGTTTCGCTCGCATCTCTCGGGAGAAAAGATTCGTGAGCATTATGGCCTGCAGCAGAAGGTTGTTATCGGATTTGTGGGATGGTTCCGTCCCTGGCATGGGTTGGAGATGCTGCTCGAGATCATGAAGGACAGCGATTTAGCCAAACTGGACGTACACCTACTCTTGGTTGGTCATGGCCCAGCGTATCTCACACTGCGTCAGTATGCTGAAGCGAACAACCTACTTCACGTAGTAACCTTTACAGGACCAGTTCGCCATGAGGATATTCCTGAACACTTAGCCGCAATGGATATCGCCGTCCAGCCCAGTGCAACTGAATACGCCTGCCCAATGAAAATTCTTGAATACCTCGGGATGGGAAAGTGCGTTGTGGCGCCGGATCAACCAAACATTCGGGAGATCGTCGACCAGGGGAAGACTGCTTTTCTCTTTCAACCAGGCAATAAGCAAAGCTTGTCCGCAACTTTGGCCAAAGTTTCCCTCGACAAGGAGGCAAGGACGCGAGCCGGTCTCTTGGGTTTGCAGAGCATCCAGCAACGAGGTTTTCTCTGGGAAAACAACGCCAGGAAAGTGTTGGCCATCCTGTTTCCTTCTCAAGAACCTCTCGGTACGAGTATCGCTCGAGCGGGATCCTTTTGTGATGCAGCATCCATTGCAAGCCGTTGAACCTGTCAAATGCTCCAGTTACGCAACGCATCCCACACTGAACCGTCAGGGGTAGTGAGGTCTAGTGGCTAATTTCATCGTTATCTCGCCTGGAAAAGGCGAGCGCACAGAGGCTCTCGGCCTGTTCCGGCGCAGCCTGAATCTCGCCCGCATTCTTAAGCGGCAGGAAGCTATGGGCACTATCGAGAACGGATGGTCCTACGCTGCGGCATGTAGACGACGCAATGGATCAGGTTCATCCCCTGTCACGGATATACGAACTGGGTGTTGGCTGATCTCAGTGGGGAGTTGGTTCCATAACAATGGTTTCTCTGTTGGGGAGGAATCACGTCTTTTGGAACGTTACCTGGAAGTTGGACAGGCGACTCTCGCGCATGAGCTTGAAGGGTTCTTCATTATAGTTGTGGGCGACGCGCGCACGAAGAACCTGTGGCTGATAACCGACATAATTGGAAGCTGCCATGCATTTATGCGGAGTATAGGGCAGACGACGATTGTCTCCGGATCGAGTCTCTTGCTAGCCGCCATGGCGCCTTACACGTTGGATGAAACCGGATGTCGTGAGTATCTCGATGCCGGGGTGATTTATGAAGATCGCACCATATACCGGGAGGTCAGGAAAGTCGGCCCGGCCGCCATTTATAGGATATGTGACGGGATCGTTGAGCAAGTGAGCCGTTATTGGCGGTCGTCCGACATAAGGGGTCGCGAACTGGAAGGCCATGCGGCGACAGAGATGCTGTGGGGAGCGCTCACCGGCGCAGCAAGCAGGATAGGAAAAGTCTTCCCGAATCCAGTGTGTGACCTGACCGGTGGATATGATTCTCGATCAGTAGTTGCAGCATTCCACGATGCGAACGTGAGGTTCTCAACGACGGTCAGTGGTCCTGCAAGTAGCGGCGACGTCGTGGTTGCTCACGGCTTGGCGAAGTTGCTCAACCTACCGCTTCTCCATCTCGCCCCGCAGTCGGATGAGGTCGTACAAAACGTCAAGCAGGCAGTGCAACTCACGGATGGTGAGTACAACATTGTAGAGTATGCACAGATCCTCGCCATACATCGCACCTTAA
>CAZZPI010000329.1:0-3596 GCA_964655865.1 uncultured Nitrospiraceae bacterium | reverse complement strand
AACTTCTTCCCGACAAACCACATTCACATGGGCTACGCGGACGTCCAGGCCTGGAAAAATATGTTCGCCCCCCAGATCAACCTGCAGTTCCGGCCGAGCGCGCGCGATCACATCGAGCTCTGGTACATGAACATGAACACGGCCAACAAGCGGGATTGTTGGTACCGCGCCGCCCAGGTCTGCTACGTGAACAGCAACTTGAGCTCGGCAAACAACTCGTCTCATATCGGCGATGAGCTTGACTTCACCTGGACCAGAATGTTCGCGGACGGCAAGATCGCCTTCCAGACCACCTACGGCCACATCTGGACCGGCAGCTACGTCAGCAACAACCTCGGTTTTGCGTCGAACCAGCACTGGGGCTATGCGCAGATCTGGATGAACTTCTAGGCCCTCACCCAACCCTCTCCCCTGTGGGGAGAGGGAGGAGAGGGGGGGACGCTTGGCGATGGGCACTGGGGGTAGAATGTAGTTGAGTCTATAGCCCATAGCCTCGTGCCTAGAGCCTAATCGAAAAGGAGACCGACAATGAAAAAACTCATGATACTCGCACTCGGTGGAGTGGCCGTTGCAGCCATGAGCCTCGTCTCAGTGTCTGTGGTACAGGCGGACCCGATCGCGCTCACCAACGAGGCGATCCAAGAATTGACCGATGCGCCGGGGCTCGGCAAGCGGACCACAGTGGACCTGAACAAGCGCTGGGGGGCGGATGTCGGCGTGATGAAGAGCGCCACGGCCAAGCTGCAGCAGGCCTTGAGCGAAGCGAGCGGCAACGCGAACGCCAGAGCTCAGTTGGAATTGGCGGTGGACTACGGTATGAGTCAGCAACACAAGGAAGCGCGGCTCTCGGCGCAGGGCGCGCTGTACTACCTCTGCCAGGCCGCAGGGGGGCAAGGCCCAGGCTGCGACACCGTGCCTAAGTTCGGCAGTTACGTCGCGCCGTAAGGAAAGCGAATAGCGGGTAGCGAATAGCGAATAGCGAGCAGCAGAGAGCGAACTGGTCAGAATGATTCGGTTCGAGCTGTTCGCTGCCAGCTATTAGCTGCTAGCTGACGAAGAGAGGAGATCCCCGCCGGGGACGGACGGCGTGCCCGGCGGGGATTTTTTTGGGCTGCGAGCGGACAGCGAGCAGCGTGGAGCGAATAGCCGGCAGCGTCAACGGCGCGGATCACACTCGCAGCCGATGGGGATCAAAGCTCCGGCTATCCGTTGATAAGGAGAGAGATGGTACGACAAGTCGTGAGGCTCGTTCTGTTCTTGCCAATTGCGGTCTGGGCCGTTGGGTGTCTCGCGAGCAGCCCCGCCCTTGCCGCTTACGAACTCCCGGCAGGCGAGCGCATTACGAACCTGCCGCCGATCCCTCGAGGCATTCCGCAAAAAGAAGCCTACGAGATTTACGATCCGGTCATCGGCCGGAACTTCGACATCAAGAATTTCTGGATGCGGGCCGACCTTCGAATCAGGCCTGAGATGCGAATTGCCACCTGTTTCGGGGGCGGGCCGCCTATTGCAGGAGCCTGCAACAGTTTCGGCGGCTTCACCGGAGCCGGCGGCGCGACCGCTGCCAGTGTGAACGGCCAGGCCGGCCGGGCCAACGCCGGGCGGTCGGCCAATGATTTCTACGTGCACCAATGGGCGCGCCTTGGGCTGGGGTATGACCTCTCACGCGATGTCAATTTCTACATGGAGATCATCGACGCGGCGACCTGGGGCGGGAATGGCAACCCACTCAACGCGGGCAACGGCGGCGATCCGCTGAACCACAACTGCGGACCGAACGTCGCGACTTCCGGTGCCGGAGCAGGAAGCGCAGGAACGTGCCGTCTGGGCGTCCGCGCGGCCTATGTGTTGGTCCGGAACCTGGCCGGCGTCCAGGGCCTGAGCATGAAGGCCGGCCGGCAATATGTGATATTCGGGAACCACTCCTTGTTCGGCCACTTCGACTGGGCCAACACGGGCTATAGCCACGATGGCGTCATGTTCCAGTACGACACCAAGACGCTCACAAGCTGGCTCGGATGGTTGCACAATTCAGAAACCGACTTAGCACAGGCGGCGCCGGTCGGCAGCGGCGGACCGAACATTGTCGCGACCGGGAACGCCGACGCCTCCGCCGATGCCGACGTGTTTCTGTTCTACAACCAGATCAAGTCGGTGCCGGGTTTCCTCATCGAACCCTACTATGTGCTCTACATCAACGGCATCCCCGAGTCGTCGAATGCCGCGCAGGGTCTTGGCACGCCCAAGCGGTCGTCTCAGAAGCGCCACATGATCGGCAATCGCACGGAGATGCGAAAGGGCAACTGGGATTTCATCAACGAGATCGCTTACCAATTCGGCCGGATGGCGGATGGCATCGGGACGGACAATAACCAGAGCGTCCATATCAACGCCTGGGCGACGAGGAATTGGCTCGGTTACACCTGGTACGAGCATCGGTGGAAGCCGCGGGTGGCCATCGGATTCGACTATGCCTCCGGCGACGGCAACGCCAACTGTTCGGTGGGCGCCACAGCCCAGGCCGGCTATGCCTGCCGGACGGCCAACACGTTCGAGAACTTCTTCCCGACGAACTATCTCCATGCGGGCTACATGTTGAACCACTCCTGGCGCAACCAAATCCAGCCGCAGGTCAATGTGGAAGCGCGTCCAACCGCGCGCGATCATGTGGAAATCTGGGCGCAGCGCCATTACCTGGCCAATGCCAGAGACAATTGGTATCGCGGCGCCCAGGGGGTGTTGGTTTTTTCGCGGTCGAACAACACCTCGAACCATCTGGGCGACGAGGTGGATGTGGCCTGGACGCACATGTTTGCGGACGGGAAGGTCTCCGCGGTGACGACGTGGGGTCATTTCTTCGCCGGCGAATATATCGGACGGAACCTCGGGACTTCCTCCAACCAGACCTGGGGGATGATTCAACTGTGGATGAACTTCTAGGCAACTCTCTCGACCTCCCCCGGCCCCTCCTTACGAAGGAGGGGAGAAACGTTGTTGAAAGTTGACCGAACCCTCTCCCCCTGGTGGGAGAGAGGCTTTTCACTCCCGCTCCCCTGGGGGAGGGGGCGTCCTCACATATCCCTCTCCCCTTGTGGGAGAGGGCTAGGGTGAGGGGGAAGCAAATAGCGGGTGGCTGATCAGTCTTGAGACGGCAGTCGGCGAGAGCGGGACTTTTCGCTTAGGCGTTCGTAGACCTCGAGCTTCGTTTCCAGCTTGACTAATCGATGATCAAGATCCCTTACGATGCGTGTCGGATCATGAATATCGTCTGTGAAGGTCGCCACTCGCTCTTCAAGTGTAATGATCTTCCGCAGCGCGGCTAGTGCCTCACCGGCCCACGTCATCGTTTTCTGGCCGCGAGGCTTCGTTTGAGTTCATTGACCGCTGCGTGGGCTTCGTCGAGCTTGCCGATCATGCGGGCCAATGATTTGTTGGCTTGCCCTACCAAGAGACCCAACTGCAATTCGCTGTCGTCGTCCCGCTCAAGGTGTCGATCAAGGGCCGTTCGAATTTCTTCGGATACCGTGGCATGGCGCTGTTTCGCTCGCCGGGACAGTGCCTTTTTTTGTAAAGGAGTGAGGTAAATCGATGTCATG
>CAZZPI010000328.1:0-3601 GCA_964655865.1 uncultured Nitrospiraceae bacterium | reverse complement strand
GGCGACGGGATAGCGGGACGCCCGTGGTCAGTGGTCGGTAGCTTTGAGGACGACGTAGAACGCCCGGTTTTCGCGTAATACACGGAGCAGAATCGTTTCATTGCGCTTGGCCTTGGCGACCGCAGCGGTGAAATCAACGACGGAGGAGACTTCTGCTCGGTTCACTTCTTTGATCAGATCGCCTTCCCGAAGGCCTTCGGCTTGCGCGAGGCTCCCCGGATCGACCTTGGCGATCAGGACCCCACGGGTTTCGCGTAGCTTGAATTTCTCGGCTAGCGAGGCCGTCAAGTCCTGCACATCGATCCCGAGCTTGATCTCCGTCCGGCTTTGAGGTAGGGACGCGACGATCGCGTTCTCGCGTCGCTCGGCGAGCGCGACGCTGAGCGACAGGCGCTTGCCGTCGCGGACCACTTCCACGTTGGCTGAGGCCCCCGGCGGAAGGATCGCCACCACGCGGGACAACTTGTTGGGCGTGTCGACGGGCGTTCCATCAACCTTGGTAATGACGTCCCCGGGCTTGATGCCAGCCGCAGCCGCCGGGTCCTTCTCGAACACTTCATTCACCAGGACGCCTTCGCCTTCGCCCACTCCGAATTGTTTGGCCAGCTCCGGCGTCAGCGATTGAATCCCGACGCCCAACCAGGCTCGAACGACCTTGCCTCTCGCGATCAGTTGTTGGATGACCTGCTTGGCCATATTGGACGGGATGGCAAACCCGATCCCCTGGGCGAAATTGATGATGGCGGTGTTGATCCCGATAACTTCTCCTCTGAGATTGAACAGCGGACCGCCAGAGTTGCCGGGATTGATGGACGCGTCGGTTTGGATAAAGTTTTCATAGCGGGACAAATTGATGTTCTCTCGCCCGACACCGCTGACCACCCCCAACGTGACCGTCCGCTCCAAGCCGAAGGGATTGCCGACCGCCAGCACCCATTGCCCTACTTTAACCGTTCCAGAATCTCCGAACTTCGCGCTGGGGAGGGGACGATCAGTCGAGACTTTCAGGACGGCCAAATCGGTGTCCTGATCTTTTCCGATCACTTGGGCATAAAGTTTCGTCTTGTCCGACAATCGGACTTCGACTTCCGCGGCATCACCCACCACATGATTATTGGTGACGATGTGACCGTCAAGGTCGATGATGACACCGGAGCCCGAGTTGGGCGAATTGGGGACTCGCTCAGCGCCTAACTCACGGGAGTGACCTGGCCCCTGGAGAGGCATGATGCTGACGACGGCGGGCTTGGCCCGTTCAGCCAGATCCGTGATGACCGATTGAATCTCCTCCAGCAGTGCCAAACCCGTGGCAGGCGGGGCAACCTCGGCGCCGGTTTCACTCGGACCGCCCAAGAGCCACAGTCCGCTGACGAGCACGGGCGCCAATAGGCATGCGCAGCTCCGATATCGACGCCTGGCGAAACATTGCCCAGTCATGACCGTACGACCTCCAGCTCTGCGATCGTGGCGCTCCTGCACCGAGACGTGACCGTGAGAACACCTTCCTGAGGCCCGATGACCACGAGGACATCCTGGGCTTGCAGAAGGAGGTCTGAGGCCGTGGTGATGAACGCGGGCCCGCGCATGAGGGCAACGACGCGGACGTTTTCCGGAAAATGACAGTGGCTGAGGAGCCGCCCCTGTGCAAAGGAGCCGGGCTCAATGGGGACGCGTTCCAGCACGAGGGACCGTGAGAGCAGATCCTGTTGGAGCCGCATGAGATTCTCCTGCGCCGTCTCCTGCTTCAACTGCCGAATCAAGCCATCGAGTTGCAGCACGGCCTGCTTGATCTGGCGACTCCGGACAGATGCCGAATGGAGGCTGCGGGTCAGCTCGGGGTCGGTGCTCACGCCGGACGGCCGACCACCGATGATCGAAGCACGGGACGCGACCTCCAGTCCGACCTCGCGGTGGAGCTGCGCCAGGTTGTGGCCCAGCCGCGTGGCCTGCCAGTGCATGTGTAGGATTTCGACTTTCCGGTTCACACGCTCCGCGATGGCCAGCACGGTTTCGTGCAGCACCGTGCCCGTGACGAACAGTTCTCGCTTGATCCGATGCATGAGCTCAATGGTCATGCAGACCCCCGATGACCGATAAGAGACATTATGTTAAATAATGCCCGCCGGCGTGTCCTTCACGACTCCGCGAGCAGCACACCCTCGTGCTCCCTTAATTAGTCTGCTGGGGGGCCCCACCAAAGTCAAGCGGATCGCTGACACCAATCACTACGCCCTGCCCCGGAGCCGTCCAACCAATACCTGGGCGCCCAGGGGACTCGGAAGGTCTCGACGGAAGGCTATGCTCAAGTGGATGTCCGGCTCTGTCGCAGCCGTCTTTAACCCCGGCCCCTCGACGGGAATCACCGGGTCGATCGTGGCCGGCAATCATGAGGCAGCCCTGCCGATTCTGGGTTCGGTGCCGCTCCACAGGCGAGCCACGTTGCCGGCGTGCTTCCACCAGATCAGCCCTCCGATCGCGCAGGTAAAGATGATGAAAAGCGAGGTGCACCCCAACGCCCATGCCACTATCGGACCTATGGAGAACGCCGCGAGCGCCCCCCCTGAGGAATACCGCCAGATCGCGACGGTTACGAGCCAGATCGCCATCATGGTGAGCCCGACCGATGGAGCGATTCCACTAATCACCCCCAGCGCCGTGGCGACACCCTTGCCGCCATGAAAGCCGAGGAAGATCGAGAACAGATGACCCAGGATGGGAGTGAGGGCGACTATCAGCACGGTCGCTTCCTGGTGAAGCACCTGTGCAGCTCCCCACCCAATCACCCAACCCTTGCCCATGTCGCCGAATAACGTCAGGAAACCGGCCGCCCGCCCCCCGACCCGAAGGACGTTGGTAAATCCGACGTTACGACTGCCGGCTGTACGAGGGTCGGGTGTGCCCAGGCCCCTTGACACCACAAGACCAAAGGGTACCGACCCGACGAGGTACCCCACGGCCATGAACGCAAGGACGCCCCACCCGTACTCAACGTCACTAAGCATGTGTCGGAATCTCGAAGAACAGCGGACTGCAGGTGCTCAGGAGCGGAACCCGGCTACAACCCTTTTGCGACGACCTGTTTCCAGAAGCTCCACACGTATTGAGCCCCCGACAGGTAGCCGAGGACGAGTGAGAGGTACAGTGTGACCGTGCCGGCCAGGTGAAGATTGCCCAACACCGAGAGGGCCGTGTCTTCCAACATCAGTAATACGATGGCCACAACTTGAAGCGTCATCTTATATTTTCCCGTGATCTCCGCGGCGATAATGAATCCCTCAGACGCGGCAATCGCTCGAATGCCGGTCACCGCCACTTCCCGAGCGATGATCAAAATCGCGACCAACGCCGTCACTCGATCAAACTGGACAAGCAGAATAAGAGCGGACAGGACCAGGAGCTTGTCGGCGATCGGATCCAGCAGTCGGCCGAGCTTCGTGATTTGCCCGCGCCGGCGAGCGAGATAGCCGTCGAGTAAATCCGTCACGGCGGCTGCCACGAAGACGATCGCCGCCGCGAGGGAGCGATCCGGCGACGGCGTGGCGAACAACATGACGAATACCGGGATGAGCAGGATCCGAAGACCCGTCAGGAAGTTCGGGAG
>CAZZPI010000327.1:2072-3602 GCA_964655865.1 uncultured Nitrospiraceae bacterium | reverse complement strand
GGCGCATCACGATCACATGGAGACTCTCTGCGCGGACGTGACCCATCTGGCATCGGTCGCCGACGGCAGCGTGGACCGGATCATCTGTAACGAACTCTGGAACGATCTCCCCACGAAGCTGCTCGCGCGGAAAGAGGGAGAGATCGAGGAAGAGCACATCCGGCCCAATCTCAGCGAGGCCAAACACGCGGCCATCGAGGATTGGTCCGGGTTTATTCGCGCCTTTGACGCCAAAGATTGGCAGAAGCTCCAGACGTTCCCGCCCTTCCTCGAAGATCTGGTCTGGGAGCGCGAGTACCACAAGCTTGAGTGGAAAGACGTCGCGTTCCGGAAGATTATCACCGAGTTTCTCAAACAGATCGATGAGACCGTCTTGGTGCCGGTGAACGCCGGGGCCCATGCGACCGTTAAAGAGGCCAAGCGCCTGCTCGCGCCGAGGGCTGTCGGCTTCAGCAGTTTTGATGCAGGGGCCGCCGACACCAAGGTGTTGAATGACCCGGACAAGCCGTGCTACGGCCAGTTCGGCGGGCAATACAGTTTCATGGTGAATTTCCCGTTGATCGAGTCGATCGCGAAGCACCTTGGTTTTCAGCAGGTGACCATCGAGCCTCAGCGGGAATTCGTCGGACGCTCGCTGGGCACGAACGTGCTCCCGCTAATGGATCTGCTCGCCACGCATCCCAAGGCGGGCAAAGACCTCAAGCCGTGGGAGCGCGATCGGCTGACCATTCAAACCGTTCGCGCGCTCGACGAGACGTATGAAAGTCCGTACGAGCGCAAGCTGGAGTTCCCGATCGCCACAGACACGCCCACCGAGGAACGCGAGACGCTGCAAGGCATGCTGCTCTCGCTCAAACGCACCGGCGTGCCCGATACCGTGGCGTACCTCACCGAAGAAGAACTCTTCGCCGCAATGAAGGATTTGGAAGCCATCGGGTACGAGCGCGAGGCGATCACCATGGCCCTGAACGCGCCTCCGAGCCCAGTCGAGTATTATCATTTCGCCTTCTAGGGCTCTTCCGAGTTTCGTGTGGGTCGCTGATCTTCTCCCTCCCCTTTGTAAGGGGAGGCGAGGTGGGGTAGAGATGGCGGTATATTCGATGTCGTTCACAAAGACCATGATCTCACGTAACATTGCACCCCGCTGCGTGCTGCTACCTCCCCCTTCCCCTCCTTACAAAGGAGGGGATTCCACAGGATGCTCCCCCGCTACCAAGACCAGAACAAGATTCAGCGTTCTCGTTACCCACACAGGATCCGGAAGAGCCCGTTGTAGCATAGAGTCCCAAAAATTTTGCTCGTAACCCGTTCGCCCTGAGCTTGTCGAAGGGAGCTTGTCGAAGGGCACGCGCTTCCAAGGAGTTCCGTTCATGCGGTTCGACCAAGCTCACCGCAGGGTTCGACAACCCCGTCCTGAGCGAAGTCGAAGGGCGCACCACGAACGAACTTCTGCGACACCACACTAGCCCCTCGCCCTTCTTGAGGTTCCCAGAGAAAAGGCTTGACTAATTTGAATGATTTCTATAGCCT
>CAZZPI010000327.1:0-2062 GCA_964655865.1 uncultured Nitrospiraceae bacterium | reverse complement strand
GGAAAGCCGGCAGCAAGTGGCCACAGCGGGTAGCTACTCGCCCGACTGTCCGGTCCTTGTCGCTGCCGGCTGTTCGCTGCCGGCTGTTAGCTTTTTATCAAGGCGTTGTTATGTTTGGGTCGTTCGGCTGGATGGAGCTGTTGCTGATTTTGGTCATCGTGTTGATCATCTTCGGCGCCGGCAAGCTCCCGCAGCTTGGTGAGGGGCTCGGCAAGGCGATCAAAGGCTTCAAGAAGACGGTTCACGAGCCGGATGCCATCGATGTCACGGCGGCTCCGGCGGAGCAGGCCGCCGCGCCGCCGCCGGCCCAACTCAATCAGCAGGCGCCGCCGGCGAGCCAGGTTCAGACTTCTCAGCCGGCTGAGCAGGTGAAACAGGGTTAGGGAGACGTGAAGCGTGAAGCGTGAAGCGTCATGCGTGGGAAAACCTTACAATTCCCCGCCCTTCGCAGATCGTTCATCCCGTGGAACGCATCACGCATTACGCATCACGGGTAACAGCTATGTTTGGCTTAGGGGCCGGCGAAATTCTGATCATCCTAATCATCGCCTTTCTCCTGTTCGGGCCCAAGCAACTGCCCGAGGTGGGCCGGCAGGTCGGGCGGGCGGTCAAGGGATTTAAGGAGACGGCGGAGGATCTCAAGAAGACGGTTGAGCCTGAGCTCAACATGATCCAGCAGGAGGTCAAGCTCGTCGAGCAGGATTTGCAGGCCTCCGTGAAAGAAGCGGAAGACGAGATCAACGCAGCGACGAAACCGGCTGACGCAGCAAGCAGCGAACAGAAAACAGCGAGCAGCTAGCAGGTGTCCTGAGCCTTCGGCTCACCTGCTTGAGCCGAGAGCCTTTGGCAGACAGACCTGGCAGGAAGAACATCCAACCCCCACCTGCTCCTCCCCCCTCAGCAAGGGGGATGACAGAGGAGGGGGGGAAAGCTGCTCGCTATTAACTGTTCGCTATTCGCTTCCTGCTGAGTGAGAAAGACATGGCAACGGCTACATCGCCGATCACAGCCGAAGAATTCTGGAAGCTCTATGGCGACAGGAGCCGGGAGCTTGTTGCCGGGGAGGTCATGGAATTGGCGCCGGGATCGGTCGAGCATGGCGAAATAGCCGGGGATGCCTTGTTTGTGTTGAAGGTGTTTGTCCGCAAGAATCCACAAATTGGGAAAGTGTTCGCAAACGATACCGGCTTTCTTCTCACTCGAAATCCGGATACCGTCCGCGGGCCCGATATCGCCTTCGTGCGCAAGGAGCGCCTGACCAATCTGCCGCGCGAAGGTTTTTTCCCCGGGGCGCCGGACCTCGCCGTCGAGGTGGTTTCGCCCAACGACTTAGCGCAAGATGTCGAGCGGAAAGTGCAGGAGTATCTCTCCGCAGGGACGGCGATGGTCTGGGTCATGTATCCGGAAACCAAGGACGTGACGATCTATCGGCCCGGTGGACAGGCCCGCGTCTTGAGCGAGAAAGACGCGCTGGACGGAGCCGACGTGCTCCCGGGCTTTGCCTGCAAGGTAGCCGAACTGTTTGGGAAGTGAGCGAGCGAAAGACAGCGAGCAGAGATCGGCGAATAGCAACCAGCAAGCAGCACCAGGCGATAACCGAGGCGATCAGAATCGGCAAGCATAGAAGGCCCTGCCCGGGACCTTGGAAGAACGAGTCGCGTATCTTGAAGGAATGGTTGAGGAGCACTCCCGGGGGTTCGGCGAATTGCGGGAGATGGTGATCCATCTCGATTAAAAAGTAGACCGCTTTCGCGACGAGCTGGATCAACGGCTCAACGGCCGCATGGGCACCCTGGATCAAAAACTCTCCACGCACTTCACATGGCTGGTGGGGATACAAGCGGCGGTATTGCTCGCGGTCGTCGGGGCCCTGATCGCCAAATAACAGCGAGCGAACAGAGAATAGCGAATAGCGGGTAGCGAACAGAGAACAGGGGACAGCCAAAAGCCCATGCTTCGGTCAGATTGTAACCTGCTCGCTGTTATCTGTTCGCTGCTCGCGACCAGCTTTCTTAAGGAAAGGGGGTGACGCCAGACAGCAGCATGGTGCCTGGTGCGTTGA
>CAZZPI010000326.1:1520-3607 GCA_964655865.1 uncultured Nitrospiraceae bacterium | reverse complement strand
GACGAGCGTGTTGTGCCTTGGCAAATATGCTCCGCAGATGGTTCTTCACGGTTTGAAGTTCGATCTGAAGCGCTGCGCCGATCTCTTTGTTGCTGCGGCCTTGTCGACGAAGGATAAGAATTTCCTGCTCGCGTCGAGTCAGTCTGGTGAATTCGCTGCCCGACTCCTGGGCCGCCGGCTCGGCGGGCATTCCGGGGGAGCCGTTTCCTTCCTTGGATCCCCCCAGTGGGGTGTGTTCCCCTCGGCAAAGGTGCTCAATCCTCTGCAGCAGATCACGGAGCGACACCTCTTCTGGACCGACCGATTCCCCGCTTCGTGGATGCATACCATGCGTGACCGGCGGGCGACTCAGGATAAGGATGCGCGCCGTCAGCCACGTGCTGCGGAGGCATGTTATCTCCCTCATGATCTCCGCTGCCCTCTGTACGCCCCCTAAGAGGATCACATCGGGACAGTGAGACGCCAACGATACAGGGGACATCTGCCGGAGGTGTTCGACCGCTCCAGCCCAACCCACTACTTGGATGGTCCGATGCTGACTGGCGAGGGCCACTGCCAAGGCTTCGCGGAAGAGGCGATCGGGATGCACGATCATCACTCTGATCCGTCGACTTTCGGGCTTGGTCTGTTGGTCGCGGGGTCGCGACCCCGATCGTCCACCTGAGATACCGCTCATAGACTTGTGTCCATCGACGTGATGGCTCTCTCCCACTTAGCGCGCATGAATAATGCGCGCTAGTTCAGTTCATCCAGGCTGCCTGTTGCCCGCGCGAGGTTGACGCGCGCCGCATTGAGCTGAAAGAGGGCGTCGACATGATTCTCCCGGGCCCGCGCAAGGGCGTTGATCGCATTGGTGATTTCAAACTGATTCCCCATCGTGAGGATCGTAAACCGCTCTCGCGCCAGATCAGATTCTTTCATGGCGGCCTGCAGCCCGGCTCGGGCAACGGCCGCCTGTTCGTTCGCCGAGGCCAAGGCAATGCGCGCGTCGTTGACTTCCATCTTCACGCGATTGAGCACGACCTGCATGCGAAGAGCCTCCTGGCGCAATTGACTCCGCGCGGTGGCGATCCGTCCTTCGCGTTGGGCTCCGTCGAAAATCGGGATCTGGAGCAACAGGGCCATGTTGTACGTGTCCAGCGTATTCCCCCATCGATTGCCGATGAGTCCGTAGTCGCCCTGGGCGACCAGGGATGGGAGTCGTTCCCCCGTGGTTGATTCATAGGTCAACTTCGCCGCGTTGACCCGTTTATGTTGTGCCTGGACTTCCGGCCGTCTGGCGAGGGCCTCGTCCCAGGCCGCTTGAAGCGGCGGCACGTCTACCACGTCGGATTTCCATTCATCAGTGAGGATCAGGGACACCTCGACCGGAATGCCCAAGAGGTTGACCAGAGTGTTCTTGGCACGGTCGAGGTCGGCGCGGGCTGCGACCACCCGTTGCTCTTCGTTCGCGAGTTGCCCCTCCAACCTCGCCGTATCCAAGCCGGTTGCCGCTCCCCCGCGTTGCCGGAGCTTGACCATGGCCAGCAACTCTCCAATCAATTGTTGATTGGCCCGCCGCATCGCGGCGGTCGCGGCGGCTTTCAGCCCATCGAAATAGGCCAGCGCCGCCCCTGCCATCGTATCGAACTTACTGGACGCGGCGTCGAATTCTGCCACCTGCAGCGCTTCGCGGGAAGCGCGCCACCGTTGAATGAGGCTGAGGCTGAAGAGATTCTGCGAGGCGGTGACGCGGGTGTCGAAGATGCTGAAGGGATCGGTGCGGACCGGCGCCAGCCCGAACGTTCCCAAAAACTGCGTTTGCCTGGTTTGCCGTACGTTCGAGGACAGATTCGGGAGCATGGCCCCTAGTTGCGTGAGCACTTCGCCTTTGGCCGCTTCGATTCGTTCCTTCGAGAGGAGCACCGTCGGATTGTTTTGTGCGGCTGCTTCCATCGCTCCGTGTAGGCTGAGATAGACCTGCGGCGGCGACAGACTCTCCTGCTCCGCAAGCAGCTCGCTCGCGAGGCTTCCTTGCCCTATCGCCAGCGTGAGACCCAGCGCGTATAACAGGCGCTCTAGTGCTGTTCCAACTTGATGCGCCGATC
>CAZZPI010000326.1:0-1510 GCA_964655865.1 uncultured Nitrospiraceae bacterium | reverse complement strand
CGCCCTCCCCCTCGCCCTTCCCTCTTCCCCGAGCAGGGGGAGAGGGCTGAGGTGAGGCGGCGAGTTCCTTGCCATGAATGCTTGGAGCAGCCCAAGAACGAGCATTCTTCGGTTTCGTTGCCGCACCATCCGGATTTCCCGTTCTCTCATACTTTCTTTCACAGACTTCATCAGTGGACTGGGGAGAAACCCGATCACCCGCCGCCGGCCGGTTTTGATCTCGACCGTGCCGGCCACGCCGGTCGACGGATTCACCTGCTAGCCCACATTATTCATGACGGATCGTGTCGAAACCGCCAAGACGCCACGCGAGACGGGCACGCGGAGCCCCGAGCGGCTGAGGCGTACCTGAAACAGTACGTTGAGGCCGCGCGGGGCGAGCCTGCCCGCTTGGACGCGTGAAACTTGCGACCAAGCTTGTCGCAGCGGCGAATCGGCGGTTGCAGTAGAAGCGTTCATGAATAATGTGGGCTAGCTCTCGATCTAACTTGTTGAACGGTCATATACACGGGAAGGGTGGCGTCCCCGATTTCAGGCCACCGCGTCCTGCACCTCCTCGCGCGAGGTCCAGGGTTGTGATAAAGTAGCCTGCATGACTTGTCCGTCAGATCCGATCACCGCTGTTGTTCCACTCAAGCTGCTCCCGGCTTACCTCAACACCTCCTCAATTCCAGAAGCACTGCAGACCCCCCGTGGTCGGCGCATCCTCTGGCTTGAGATTCTCGTCAACGATCAATTCGATGTCACGCCATGGCTTCACCTGCCAGGAGTTCGAGAGGCCTACGAGACGGCTTGTCGGTGGTACACGCAGTACAAGGGACTGTTGACGGACTTGTTTCACCGCGCTCCGCTCCCTCTGGACTACGGTCCCATTGACTTCCGCGAGTATCGGACGTTCGCCGAGGCCCTGTACTTTGCCTACCATCACCACTGACCAGCTCCTTCGTCTTCTCGGACGCTACATCGACCAAACCGGCGCTTCCGTTGACTTGCTCCTGGTCGGAGCCCTCGCCTTGCAGGCCTACGGGTATCCGGACCGGGCGACCCAAGACGTCGATGGGGAGGTGAACGGCCCCATCGATCTTCTCGTGCAATTTCTGACTGACCAGCACATCCCGGCTGACCTGACGCAGAATTTTTCCGGCTGGTCCATCGTGGCGATGCCTCCCGGATATCGAGAACGCACGACGGACCTCGTTCACAAACCCAACCTTCGAGTCCGGTTGCTCTCTCCCGTAGACTTCATCATCGCCAAACTCCGTCGCGGCACCGACCTCGACTGCGAGGATGCGCTGCTTGTTGCCACACGGTTTGGGGTGTCTGCCGCTGCGATTCAAGACGCAGCAGCAGCTGCCATTGCGGCGTCTCCTCAAGACACAGCGCTGTTCGTCTTCCGAAAAACCGTCGATCGGTTTTGTTCAATGCTCCACTGACCTCCAGACTAGCCCGCATTATTCATGAGCGCTTCTGCTGCAACCGCGGATTCCCTGCTGCGACAAGCCAGCAGGCG
>CAZZPI010000325.1:0-3611 GCA_964655865.1 uncultured Nitrospiraceae bacterium | reverse complement strand
GTTATTCAGGCCGGTCGGCCCTCGCGACTTCACTTTCGAGGCCTGCTCAGGCTTCACGCCGGGACCCATTGCATTCCCGGAGCAATGGGTGCCCGGCCCGTCGACTTGCCGACCCACCCATGGTGGGCCCTTGTCCCAAGAGCTTCGACCAGTCGGTTGCCCTTCTGATCGTCTTGGTAGCTACTGGGGTGTCCCGACGACTCCCCAGACAGGACTTGCACCTGTGAGACACACAGCGCCTTTTCACGGCGCACTGAATAATGCGCGCTAATATGGTTCAGGAACCCTTTTCAGTTTCCTTAACTAACTACCGCTCGCTCTTTGGTGCTTGCCCGATGATGTGGACACGGGGACCGCTTGGAAGCGGAATCACGCGGTCATCGTCCGGCTCGCGGCCTAACACCCACACGAATAATCTCCTCGCATCGTTCAGCTCCGGGTCCTTCGGCACCCCGTATTGTTCCTTTTGCATCGGCTCATCGTAGAGGCCGATGCAGCCGTGCGAGGCGGGATAGCCAGGCAGATCTCGCCCATGAATCCAATACGACACACCTGCCCGATTCACGTAGTATCGCAGCGCATAGTTCATGGGATACGGACGGTCCGTCCCTTCGATCGTATAAAGACAGGACCGATGGGATCGATGAGCGGCGGTCAAACGAAACTCTCCTCTTGGCGTTTCGTCTTCGCTGTTCCCGGACGCGATAGGTACGGCAAATCGCAGCGCACCGTACTCATAGGCACCGAGAAACTGTTCGGATAAGTCGATCAACACGAACTTCTCCTCATGTTCTGCGGCTGGATAAAATGACGGGAGCGGAAGAAAAGACGCCAGATCCTCGATCCGGTTCGGAACTTTGATGGAGATGCCCGGGGTCGCGTGACGCCGATCGATCCGATTGAAGCGGGCGACATCCGCCCAGCGGTCGCCGAATAATTTTTCGAGCGATTCGCCGCGTCGCAGTGTCCTGCAGGTCCACTCCACGGTCGAATCACTTGGATAGGTGATTTCGCAGGGACTCCGGTATTTTCTGGGAGGGTCTGGATAAGCGTTGGCTGGGATGAGCGCGACTACAAGTAAGGCAAGAAGAACGAGAAGCGTGGGACAAGTGGCAATCGTAAAGTGACTTTGACCTGCTAATTCCCTCGACTGACCAATGACCATTGACCAAGGTGCGCTACGGCACTGGTTTCCATGTCCCACCACTCCAGACATAGAACAGATCTGTTGGATCCCCGACGGCCCGCTGCGCCAATTGGAACCGGCAACCGGTTTGCTTGTAAAGCTGCTCGGCCTTCCTTTCCGCCGATAGGGCGAGCGATAGGTTCGGCTCGGCGCCTTCCACGGTGAGGGACACGATAATTCCGCCGTCCATACCACGGGACACGCGCTCCTCGATCACCTGTGCCTGCATCTCCGGGGGCAGCTCTCTAAGAGCCTCGAGAAAGCGCTGCAAGGCTTCCTTCTCATGATCGTCCAACTCACTTCTCAGGCGGCTGCGTTCACTCACGCGACGTTCCTCCTTCCTCACCGAGGGTCCGCCGCAGTTCAGCTTGCGCGCGTTTCCTGCTATACCCGCGTTTACCTTTTTTGGTGCTGTGAGGACGAGTCGGTTTTGCATCGAGGCGGAGAGGAAGCTTCACCGGCCGTTGTCTTGCTGTGGTCTTCGCCTTACGTCTCACGTGTCACGCTGGAGCCATGGGGACTGGCTCCGTCGGCTTCGACGGTGCCTGTCCCCGTGCCGGGAACTTTACGACCAGTATTGCGTGGCGTTGAGATGGCCGGCCAGGAGATCGCGCCTGGCCACGATGCCGACGAGCTTATCGTCGCGGACGACGGGCACTCGGGTGAGATATCGGTCTTGAAAGAGCTGAGCCACCTGGACCAGGGTCATATCTTCCGTAACGGTCACGACCGGTTTGACCATGACATCGACCGCAGTGAGCTTCCCCAAATCCCGGCCTTCGATAAGGGCCTGCAGCAAATCGTATTCGGAGACCAACCCAAGCAGTGTCCGGTCCTCGTCCATCACCGGCAGGCTCCCGATGTTCCATTTCGTCATCATTCTACTGAGCGAAAGGGCATCCTCCTTCGGGCAGCACGTAAAGACGGCGTCCTGCATGAGTTGGCTCACCGTGAGCGTTCTGGGATCACACGGTCTGACGATG
Organism: uncultured Nitrospiraceae bacterium; assembly: GCA_964655865.1. Taxonomy (GTDB): domain Bacteria; phylum Nitrospirota; class Nitrospiria; order Nitrospirales; family Nitrospiraceae; genus JBBIJI01. Next base: position 1,442 of record CAZZPI010000325.1, on the reverse strand, counting down.
TAATCGGTTCGGCGCATGACTCCCTCCTCTACCCTTGCCCCTTGGCCCCAACACCAGCGGCGAGATAGGCACGTAAGATGTCACGCCGCGCCACAATCCCGATCAGCTTGTCGTGCTCGTCGACGACCGGCACCCGGATCAGGTTGCTCGCCTGCAAGACGTGGACGAGCGTCGCGATCGTCGTCTCGGGACGGATCGAGTAGGGACTGCGCGTCATCACGTCCTCCGCGGTCAGATCGGCCCATTTCTGCCCTCGATTGAGCGAGGCCAATAGGTCATGCTCGCTGACAATCCCGATCAGGTGTTGCTGGTTATCCACCACAGGCACCGCCCCAAAGCCTTCGATCATGCGAGACGCGATAACGTCGGCCTTGGTCTGCGAATGGGCGGATTGGACATTCGTTTCCATAATCTCCCCGACCAGCCGTTTCCCAAAATCATAGAGCGTCTGGGGACCGGTTGCCTTAAGCTGAGTTGCCATGCTCCCCTCCTTCTAATCCGCTCTCTCCCTTCTCCCGCATGATTCATGAACGCTTCTGCTGCATTCGCAAGGAGCAAGTAGCTGGCAGCCCACAGCTGATAGCCAACAACGAATTGCTTGGAACCAGAGAAAGACTCTTCGTTTCTAGCTACTCGCTATCCGCTGCTTGCTCTTCGTTCCTTTTCGGGAGCTATTCGCTGCTGGCTATTGGCTGTTAGCTAGTCTGCCGTTGCGACCGGCTCGCTCCCGTTCAAGCTCGGCATACTCTTCGAGCAACTTGCGTTGACGCGACGACAGATCCGTCGGCGTTCTGACCTCTGTGACCACGAATAGATCACCCTTTCCCTTGCCTCCTAAACGTGGCATCCCCTTCCCGCTCAGACGCAGTGCTGTTCCGCTTTGCGTACCCGCCGGAACCGACACGTGAATGCTTTCCCCACTCAACCCCTTCAAGAAGATTTTCGTCCCGAGGGCTGCCTCGGGAAAACTGATGCGCTTGATCGTATAGAGGTCATCCCCATGCCGCTCGAACACCGGATGAGGCCGCAGGTGCGGACGCACCAGCAGATCGCCCGGAGGGCCGCCGTTGGCATTGGCTTCGCCTTGTCCGGCGAGTCGAACCAGGATGCCGTCATCGACTCCCGGCGGCAGCGTGACCTTCAATGTGTGCGTGGCAAACCGGTAGCCCGCGCCGGTACAAGCTGAGCAGGGAGATTCGACAAACTGACCGCGACCACGGCATCGCGGGCAGGTCGTCAGGGTGACCATGCGCATCCCTTTGCCGGTTTTGACGGTCTGCTTCTGGCCGCTGCCTGCACAGTCCGGACAGGGCTTCGCTTTCGTGCCGGGCGCGGCACCGCTTCCTTTGCAGAGTGAACACTTCTCGGATCGGGTTACCTGGAATTCCCGCTCGCCTCCCCGGGCCGCTTCCTCCAACGTGAGATCCAGGTCGTAACGCAGG
>CAZZPI010000324.1:0-3612 GCA_964655865.1 uncultured Nitrospiraceae bacterium | reverse complement strand
GCTCTGACCTGCTCCAGGACGTCATCCTTGGAGAATGAGCGGCGTTGACGTGACGGACTCGTTCTCATTGGCGCGTGATGATCCGACCGTTACAGAACTCGCGAAATGGGATAGCCCCGGTGCTGGCTCGCATGTCCATAGGCCAAGCTGGCAGTAGGCTCAGTTGTGATCGGATGTTTTGTCGAAATTCTGAAGCACCCAGGCGCGCAACTTGGATTCCTCTGCCGGGGGGGATTGAGCAAATTGTATGTCTACCCCGGGGCTGCGCGGCCTCTGCTTCGCATGGGCGACCGGGGGCGGGTCGTAGCTGCTCATGATCGTTCCCCGCGCGGAAAAGGAAGGAGCCATACCCGGGAGGCTGAATTGGAGCGTTACATTCGTGCCTGGGAGCAACAACGCAGCCGTCTCCACGTACGCGCCGACATGGCTCAATTGTGTGATCGTCCCTTCGTAGGCTGCGCCGGTCTCTTCGCCGGTCACGAGGCTGATGGTGGCGGGCAGGTAGGTATCGCACCGTTTCGGTGCGAGGACCAAATCCTGCGCGGTGAGGATCCCGACCGGCTGGCTATCCCGTGTGACGATGAGCAAGGGGACACCGGTCGAGGCCATGAGGGTCGACGCGTCTTCCACCAGCCTGTTGTACTCGACGGAGCGGACGGGGCGCGACATGATCGCACGCGCTTCCACGCGTTGCGGCTCCAGCCCTTGCGCCACGACCTTCCTGACGATGTCGTTCGGCGTCATGATACCGAACCGGGAGTCCGTGTCCTTTACGAGGAGGCAGGGTACCCGCTCCTTCTGCATGAGAAGGGCGGCTTCGCTGACGGACACATCTCCCGGAACTTGGACGACTCCCGGTGTCATCATTTGGGCGACAAGGAACGAAGAGTTGTCAGGAACGGCACGCTGTGGATTGGTCCTGGCCTTGATCATGGCTCAGAAAGCCGGCCCTTGGCTGCAACTGATGGCATCTGATATATGCTCTCACAGCGACGATCGAAAGTATACCAGATTGAGCCTGGTCCAGGTGAGTTTGTGCATTCCTTGTCAAACAGGTGTTCTCACGCATAGACTACTCCGCACTCTGGCGGACCGAGAGGAACCGAGTTGAGCGCGTCTTCCGTTTTTTCCACGTTCGAGGATCGGGCCTCATCAATACCCTGTTTGGGCCTCGGACTCTCCGTGGATCTCTATACCCCGGACCTTGAAGAGCTCATGAGAGCGATGGCCCAGCATACGCTGTCGGCGAGCTATCTGGAGATCTTCAAGGCCACGGATGAGGGCTTGCGGGCGCTCAAACAGCGGTACCCGGACACCCGTTTTGCCTACCATGGGGAAGGGCTCTGGGTCACGCAGCCAGAGTGGTCGGCGGACCCCACCTTGTCTGAGGAGCTCCACACAGTCGCGAGACATGCGCACACGCTCGAGGCCGCCTGGGTGAACATCGAGGGCGCCAGCAAGCAGATTGCGGGCTACCAATTCGGGACCTACGTGCCTCCCATCTATTCGAAGGACGGTGCGCGAGTCACCGCCTCCAACGTGCGGATGGTTCAGGAATTTCTCGATGACCGGAGCGCTTGGACTGGTTCCAGGGCACCATTGTTCCTGTTGGAGGTCGCTCCATTGACGTACTTCCGATGTGGTGATCTGCCCGTGCAGGACTTCTTCCGCATCGTCACAGACTGTGTCCCTTGCGGTCTGGTCCTCGACATAGGGCACCTGTGGACACTGTATCGCTACACCGGAGCTTGGAGGCGGCAGTCGCTGGATGATTATGTCCAGGATTTTTTCGGTGCCTTTCCCCTCGAGCGCGTCGTCGAGCTCCATGTCGCAGGGTTAGCTGCGAGCACGAACCAAGAAACGTACAGGGCACCGGGAGCGCAGCATCCGCCAGACTTGCCGGCGTGGATCGACGCTCATGCCGCCCCCATTCCCCCCGTCTTGTTTGATCTGTTGCGTCAAGTGCTGGCCGATCCTCGATTACGCCATCTCAAAGGGGTGGCGCTTGAGGTCGATACCAAGGCGATTCCGACTATTCTTGAGGAGTTCGCCTGGTTCACGAGGGTCTTTGGCGAGCGATGGCCCGGTCGACCCGATCATGAGGAGCCAGCCGAGTCGGCGAGGGTTACGCCACTCGAATCGGCGGGCGAGAGCGAGGCGATCACGCCACACCGACGGAGACATCTCGCCGAGCAATACCGGGCCTACGCGGAGGTCATCAGCGGCAGATCTTCGGCTGACAGCACAGGGGCCATCGCCGCTGACCGGTGGTCCGGCGAGATCAACCGGTACCGAGACCATTATCTGCCCAATGAGATTCTCCATTGGGGTGGGGACCTCCGAGATATGTTCCCTGAGACCTGCCGCCTGCTCGACCAAGCGCGTGTGCCTCTCGAGGTGTTCGTCTCCTTCTGGTTCCGTGAACCTCGACAGCTCCAGGCTCCGTATGACTTTTTCTTGCTCAAGATTGAACGCTTCGTCGAGTTCGTCGGTGAACGGGTTCCTTCGGCCCAAGAGACTGTGCGCGAAGAGGCAGATGTGCTAAGAGCCGCCTATCGCTTCGCCAACACGCCTGCCTTCGCTGACAGTCGAGGACTGCGATGAGTTTCTGGGTTCAGTTACCGAAGCCGATTCTCGGTCTTGCTCCGATGGATGGAGTGACGGACGCGGCATTCCGGCTCCTCGTGGCAGAACAAGGACCGCCGGACGTGACCTTCACGGAGTTCACGCATGTCCACGACGTGTGCCGAGGCCCGGCCTTCCTGCTTGCGTCGCTGCGCTATCACGACTGTGAACGCCCGATCGTCGCACAGCTCTATGGCAAAGATCCCGGCCTCTTTTACACCGCCGCCCACGCAGTCTGTGAGCTGGGCTTTGACGGGCTGGACGTCAACATGGGGTGCCCCTCGAGAAACGTCGCTTCGTCCGGGTCGGGGGCCGGCTTGATCCGAACGCCTGAGCTGGCTCATGCCATCATGCGGGCGGCCCGACAAGGGATCGAAGATTGGGCGGCGGGACAATCGCTGGAAGCGGCAGGGTTCTCCGCAACGCGAGCCGCGCTCATCCGAGATATGGCCAATCAATCGCGAGATCCCGCGGACGTTCCCCGACGGGTCATCCCCCTCTCGGTCAAGACCAGGATCGGCTACGACACTGTGATTACTGAGCAATGGATCAGCCATCTTCTGACCGAGCGGCCGGCCGCCATCTCCGTGCATGGCCGCACCCTCAAGCAGATGTACCGAGGCGAAGCGGATTGGGAGGCCATCGCCTACGCAGCCCGTCTCGCCCGAGAGACCGGGGCGCTCCTGCTGGGCAACGGCGACGTGCAGTCCCTCGGCATGGCGGTCCGTCGGATACGTGACAGTGGTGCGGATGGGGTGCTCATCGGCCGCGGCGCTTTGGGTGCGCCGTGGGTGTTTCGCCAAAAGGAGCTGGCGCGCGCGATGGCCAGAGAATCTGCGCCGGAGGATGCGCTGAAAGAGGTGGACCGTGCTCAGGCAGTGTCTCTCCACGAGCGCTTTTCGGTCATGCTTGATCATGCGAGGAGGTTCGAAACGCTCGACGGCACAGAACAGTTCCGTCGTATGCGGAAACACCTGGGCTGGTATT
>CAZZPI010000323.1:0-3623 GCA_964655865.1 uncultured Nitrospiraceae bacterium | reverse complement strand
GCCCATGTGGATGGGGCCCTCGATCTCGGCCTTCCCGTCGCGGTCCTGCCGGGCCCATCGGCTCCCCTTGCGGCGCTGGCGCTTTCAGGGTTTTGCGGGGACCAGTTCAGCTTCCTGGGAAGACTGCCCCGCACGTTCCGCGCCCTCTCACAAGTCTTCTCCCCTTGGCGCGTGAGTTCGCATACGTTGATCGGCTTCCCCGCCGAGGGGGCGTTGCCGATCACGCTCCGGGCGCTCAAGCATGCGCTTGGACCTCGCCGGATCTTCATCGGGATCAACTTGACGGAGGAGAGAGAGCGGATTCATCGCGGGACGATTACGGAACTCCTGGCTCGCGAATGGTCGGGAGTCCGCCGACAGAAGGTGACCGTCGTCATCGAAGGCAGTCACCCGCGAAGCCACGCAAAGAAGCCCCCGAAGGGTAACAAGCCGCGTGAGACCCGACTTTCTTTCTAGCTTTTTCTGATGACAACGCGATAGGACGAATCCACGCGCTCTTGAACGAGCACGGTATGGCCATCCTCGCTGACACTGCGGGGCACATTACGGATAGGATCGCCGTCATCGAGCAACACCGCCAAGACCTTCCCTGCCGCCATCGACTCCAGCTTTAATTTAGTCTTGACGAAGTTGTACGGACAGATGACTCCCCGGAGATCGAGTTCCTCATCCGGCCTGAGGGAATCAATCGGAGGTTCTTCTGGCATAAGGGAATTTCCCAAAAGTGACACACCATACACCCACTTAGTCGAGCGGCGCTCGACCCGGGAGGGGGCCCGAACCAACTCCCCTCCCGCTTGTTCTTGGCGCGGCAGAAGCCACCGGTTCATTCACCCCGGGGCAATGGCGCGCCAGCCGTACCTGAGGGCCATCAAGGTCTTGGCCCATGAAGTGGGGTCGCTTCGCGACAGGAATCATTCCGTCACCATATTCAGTCGAGCGGCGCTCGACCCGGGAGGGGGCCCGAACCAACTCCCCTCCCGTACCCACCTTATCGCTTGGAATATTGGAATCGCTTGCGCGCGCCCTTTTGCCCGTACTTCTTCCGTTCCTTCACCCGTGAGTCGCGGGTCAAGAGGCCTTCTTTCTTCAGCGGCTGCCGCAGCGCGGGACTCATCGCCACCAAGGCTTTTGCGATGGCGTGCCGCAGCGCGCCGGCCTGGCCCGTCGGTCCACCGCCCTCCACGGTGGCCCGCACCGAATATTTTCCTGCAAGACCCGCCAGCTCGAGCGGAAGCTGAATGATCTGTCTCAGGGTCAGTCTCGGGAAAGCCTGCTCCAAGGGTTTCTCGTTGACGACGAACTCACTGCCGGCCGCCGAGACCCAGGCACGGGCGATTGCGTATTTACGTTTGCCGGTTGCGTACTGCGTGACAACTGCCATGCGTGGACTCCTTCTTCAGAGGTTCTCGACTCGTTGTGAGACTACACCTGAAGGGCTTCCGGTTCCTGCGCTCGATGGGGATGCTCCGGACCGGCATAGACCTTCAGCTTCTTCGCCATTCGTTTTCCGAGCGGGGTTTTCGGCAGCATGCCGTGGATCGCGAGCTTCAACAATTGGGTCGCATCCTTCGCGTGGACATGTTCCGCCGTCGCCGACTTAAAGCCTCCGGGATAGCCGGTGTGACGGATATAGAGCTTCGTGCGCATTTTGTCTCCAGTGAGACGAACCTTGCCCGCGTTCACCACGACCACATGGTCGCCGCCGTCGACGTTCGGCGTGAACGTCGGTTTGTGCTTGCCGCGGAGCAGGATGGCCACTCGCGAAGCGAGCCGCCCCAGCGTCTTTCCCTCGGCATCGACCAGGTACCATTTGCGTTTCACATCTGCCGGCTTTTCGAGATACGTTGTCATACGATTTGCACTCCTCGCTGGAAAATGACTGCGGTGGCCGAGGTTAGGTGTTGCGGGCTTCCGAGTTGGGGGTTTCGAACTTGGCCAACCACGCGTCGAGATGCCCGCTGCTCCGGCGCTTCAAGACATCCTGGGTCACATAGATGGGGCACCGCACGCGCAAAGCCAGGGCGATCGCGTCGCTCGGCCGAGCATCCAGGGTTCGCTCCACCCCGCGTGAGGCCACATGAATGGCCGCGTAGTAGGTGCTGTTCTTGACGTCGCTCACCACGACTCGCTGAATCTTGAGGGTTAAATGGTCGGCGCAGTTCTTCATCAGATCATGGGTCATCGGCCGGGGAGTGACCACCTCATCCATCGCCAAGCGGATGGCGTTGCCCTCGGCGGCTCCCACCCAGATCGGCAAGAGATCTTTGCCCGTTTCATCGCAGAGCACGAGAATGCGTGTATCCGTATTGGGGTCTTCCAACACCCGGTGCATCCGCAACGCCACGAGTGACTCTGAGGGATGGGTGTCGGCCGGTTCCATGGTTGGCGCAGGTCTTATGAGTCCAGCTTACCGAAGTCTTCAGGTTTGAGATTTTCGAGCCACTGCTCGAGCTCTTCGGACGTCTGCTTCCGCAGGACACTTTCACTCGCGAAGATCGGAGCATTCGCCCGTAGCGCCAAGGCAATGGCATCGCTCGGTCGCGAGTCCACCGCGAATTCCGAATCCTGATAGTGGAGGTGAATCTTGGCAAAATACGTGTTTTCATTCAGATCGGTGATGACGACACTGATGACCTTCGCGTCGAAGGAGTCGAGCATGGTCTTGAGAAGGTCGTGCGTCATCGGACGGGGCGCCGCGACATTCTCCAACGCGAGACTGATGGCGCTGGCTTCGGACTTGCCGACCCAGATCGGAAGCATGTCCCCGCCCTCCTCATCACGAAGGATGACGATATACGCGTTATTATAGGGATCGAACATCAACCCCCGGACGCGCATCTGGGCGATCATCGAGACGACCCGCCTTTCTTTCTGTGATCACGGACCGGCTGGCCCGGCAAAATCCAAGTCAATCTAGCACTCCCGATTTCAGCCTGTCAATGAAGGGCGGCCAAGCTCTTCGTAGCTTGGAGAACGAGAACAAAGGGCCACGGGCGCGACGGGTGACTTGAAAGTCGGCGGGTGCTCCCGACGCAAAGACGGGGAGGTGCCGGGGATGGCCTTAGGAAGTCGGAGGCTTGTAGTTCTGGTCAAGCTTCGACGTGTCTGCCTGCTCGCCCAATTTCAGGAAGGCTTTCATCTGTTTCCTGACCAATTCGCGCCCGCTTTCATCGCCGAGGTTGATCTGGTATTCGTTGATAACCATGACGCGCATGCCTTCCCATTTCTTCCAACAACTCTTGCAGACCTTTGCCTTGACCTCCGCCTCAAGCCGCCCGAGGAACAGGTTGTCCGTGATGGCTTCCCCTTGTTGGTTGCACGTGACGCATTGAACTTCCGCCATCGCTCAAGATCTCCGGCAGGTAGGGAAAACAAGTGGGCGCATTCTAGCATTCGGCTCCTGAGAGCGCAAAGGGTCGAACGTGGAGGTCGCTCCGTTGGCTCCATGCTCGGCTCAGTTCTATTTTTTTGATGAGCACGCTCAGCTGATGCGGGTGTTGAAGTCGCAGGATTGACGACCACCGGTTCAAGTGCTAGAAGAACCGGCCTGCCTCCAGCGACAACCGCCCGGATGGCGGAACTGGCAGACGCGCCGGACTCAAAATCCGGTTCTCGCAAGA
>CAZZPI010000322.1:0-3624 GCA_964655865.1 uncultured Nitrospiraceae bacterium | reverse complement strand
TAGGCGTGCACCATGATCCTTGCGGCGCGAAACGCAGCAGCGACTCTTGCAGCCTGTTCGACCGTGATGCCTTTCTTCATCTCTGCGAGGAGTCGGTCCGAGGCCGCTTCTAACCCGCCCGTGACGGCCACGCAACCCGAGGCTGCCAGCAACCGGCAGAGGTCCGGCGTGAAGGCCTCTTCGAACCGAATGTTGCCCCACCAGGTGATCGGGATTCCGCGTTCGAGCAGCAACAAGGCGATCGCTTTGAGCGCCGCGGGAGGGGCGGCTTCGTCGACAAAATGGAACCCTCGTCGGCCGGTCTCCGCGATGAGCGCCTCAATCCTCTGGAGTAACACCTCACCCGGCGTGGCTTCGTACCGCCCGATGTAGTCGAGACCGACGTCACAGAAGGTGCACTGTTTCCAGTAACACCCGTGGGCGACGGTCAGCTTGTTCCAGTGGCCTTCAGACCAGAGCCGGTGCATGGGGTTCAGCGTATCCAGTATCGAGAGATACCGGTCCAGCGCGAGCCCGTCGTATGTCGGCGTCCCGATCTCCTGCATGTGGAAGTCTCGCTCCTTGGCTCCGTTGTGAAAGACGACTTCGCCGTCAGAGCGGGCAAACGTCCGGCAGAGCTCCTTGCTGTCGCGGGCGCCCGCCAGTAACTCGAGAAGACACAGCAGCGGACGCTCGCCGTCGTCCAGCGTGATGAAATCGACATACTCAAAGACCCGCGGGTCGCGTAGTCGGCGAAGCGAAGTGTTGACATACCCGCCGCCGAGGATGACGACAATACTGGGGCGTGTGGTTTTCACGAGCTGCGCAATCCGGAAGGCTCCCAAGAGATTCCCGGGAAACGGAACCGACAGGCCCACGACATCGGGAGCGAGGTTCTTGAGGTGGTTCTGCACGGCTTCGCACAGTAGGCGATCCGTGATGCTCGACGGCTGTCCCAAGGCCTGGAGGACCACATCGAAGCCGGACGCTGCAGTGCCGACCCGGTCCGCATATCGGCTCAACTCGAAGTGAGGAGCAACGGTGGCCTTGATCAAATCCGCAAGATCCTCCAGGTAGAGCGTGGCGAGATGCTTCGCGAGATCGACCGTGGGGATCTGTCTGGACGTCGAACGAGACCTGGTCAATTCGTTGAACCGCGGACCTTCCGGCAGGAAACCGCGCATGCAGATCCGAGGACCTAGCAACGGGTCATGACCTTGAAGAAACCCGATCACGGGATCGATCGTTTCCAGATAGGCCGGTGCGAGCGCCAGCATCTGCGCTGCTTCCCCGGGCAAGCGTTCGCGTTGGGCATGCACTCGGTCAAAAGTTTCCTCCAGGGTTGTCCGCGTGAACAATGCCAACGCCATTTCGATCCCGATGTCGGCCTGGGCGACTTGGTAACCATGTTGGCGGAGAAATCCTGTTAAGTAGGCCGTGGACGGGTAGGGGGTGTTGAGCTGGGTGAGAGGAGGAAGGCACAGAAGAAGGGACGGTTTCTTCACGCTGGTGAGATAGCACAGTTCTAGCGGGAGACGCCAGCGACTATAAGTTCGGGAGATTTAAGTAGCGGCGGGACAATCCTCCCGAACACACCGGGGAAAAGCGCTCAAATCGAGCATCGGTGAAGGGGCCCTACTTGCGGATATCCAAGATGCTTCCGAGCACTTGGTCTGCCGTGCTCAGCAGCTTGAGGTTTGCCTGAAATGCACGCTGGGCGACCATCAGATCGACCGACTCACTGCCGAGATCGACATTGGACAATTCCACTGATGCCGCTCCTCTCGACGAATCCCGCAGGACCTCGGCACCTGGGCTATTGTCCTGAACCACCAAAGCTTGGACTCCGCCTCCGGCTGCTTCCTGGAACACGGTGCGGGATCTCTTGAATCTATCGGTGTTGGCGTTCGCCAAATTATGGGCTGTCACCCCTAACGCCTTGCCGATGGCGGACATGCCCGACAGGGCTGTGTGAATTGCAGGCATCATGGTCTACCTCCCGGGGCACTCTTGGCCTGAATCAGGAGCGCTTGCTTCAAGCCTAGCAAAAGCACCGGTGTCGTACCGACACAGACGGATCCCAACGATCAGGACTCGTTCCTACCCAGCTAATCGGTCGATCTCTCGCATAAATCGCTCACAGGCAAGTCTGGTACTGCCAGGTTCGACTCGCATCTGACTCCCAAGAATAAAGCAGACCTCTTGGCCGTAGACCTCCAGCATTTCCTGGATACGACCGTGCTCCATTCTTCCTGCAGCCGTCGGGAACATCGGCTTCAGACCTCCCCACCGCGCTCGGCACGCCGACGACACACGACGGCAATCATCAGGGCTCATCGGGAATTCAAGCCCGAAGGTGGGAAAGATGGAGACATCGGCGCCCAGTAGCCTGGGCAATCGCCCGAAGAGCACGGCCGGTGCGAGGCCCTGCTGCGGGTTTACATAGTAGCTGCCTAAGAACGCCGGGTGCCAAAAGAGGGGGAGCGCGACCGCGTCGTCTTTCGCCAAGTCGTGAAACGCATCGAAGCCCGTCAGGCCGGGCATGACGAGCAGTCCACCGGCGCCCAGGCGTTGGGCCTCCAACGCTCGGGCATAGAGATCCTCCCAAGGGCCCGAGATATGGGGAACATACAAGCAAGGTCTTCCCCTCTGGCTCGCAGCACGAGCCAGGGCTTCCTCGACGCGTTTGAGACGTTCATTAAACGGGCACCACCCATGGTCGCCGAGCCCCTGATCGTCCTTGACCATGTCGAGCCCGCCCAATGCGAACTGATACGCGAGGTCGGCCAGATCCTGCGGGCTTGCGCCCACTGGCTTAAGGACGCCGCAGACCAAGGGGCGACGCGGTGCATCGTACAAGACCCGAACGCCGATCAGGCCGTACCGCGGTCCAGGCCATCCCTCCAGGAGCGGGTCCGGCAGGTGTATCTCCTCGACTCGTATACCCGGCTTGAGACTGGCCGTTCCGAAGACTGTATGGAGAAACTGCGTGCAGCTCGACCCGAAGAGATCAACCGGGAAGCTGATCGCGACACGTGCTCCGCCTTCGCATAAGTCGAATTCTTCAAGGCGGCCGACCAGGCGCTGACTCTCTGGGTAGTCTGAAAGTAGCTCGGCGGGGGCTTCAATCGTTTGATCCAAACACAGAAGGTCAGCAACCCGTCGCGCTTGCGCTTCAGAACCCTGAAGGCCATACTCCACCGTGAATCGAGGACGGACCGCTCGGGATGGTTCGGAGGGATGATCCATAGTACGGAGCTTGCGCTTCAGGAAGACTACTCAGCCCGCTGCGAAAAATCCAGCTATCCGGGTCGGCACAGAGACTGTAATCGGTGGCCAGGGAGGTAGGTATGTCGCCGGTGATAGGTGTAATCGCGATCATTTGCACCTTGTTGGCAGGAAATCACAGTTGGGCCCAGATCGACGGGCAGAACTTCCATACGGTGGGCGAGAAGTACCTGACCGCCGTGATCGAGGGCGCGGAGGCCCATCCGCTCTCCTTCCCCGCGCTCGGGCCGGTGCTGGAACCGGCGGCGCTGCTGGACCAGATGGACGGCATCCTGTTCACCGGCAGCCCGTCGAACGTCGAAGTTCACCACTATGAAGGCGAGCCCGACCGGCCGGAATCCCCGCAAGATCCCGGGC
>CAZZPI010000321.1:2035-3633 GCA_964655865.1 uncultured Nitrospiraceae bacterium | reverse complement strand
AGGCGAATCGCGGAAGAAGTGCTTCGTCAACCTTCCATGGCGGGAGCGGGCGTTGACGCGACATGGATTCAGTCGCAACTCGACCAATTTCCTCTCCGGTATGCCTACGGGACGACGCCCCCGCGGATTGCGGCTCACCTGGCCGCCATCCGCCGCCTGAAGCCGAGCGCGGTGCTGGTGGAAACGGACTTTAATGCGACCCTGGGGACGTGCGAGTACACGGTCGTGACGTTCAACGATCTGATCCCCGGTCTGTTCTCGAAGATCGCGGGAGTCATGGCGGCGAGCGGACTGCAGATTCTCGACGCGCAGATCCTCACCCGGAATGACGGCGTCGTCGTCGACACGTTTCAGGTCCTGGATGTGGACTACAACGGGACCCCGCCCATGGAACGGCAAGCCGCGGTTGCGAACACCTTCACGCGGGTGTTGCAAGGGCAGGAACGGATCGAAGACGTCATGCGGCGCGGTACGAGACTCAATTTGGCCAGGTCGCTTCCGACCGCCAGGCAGGCGACGGAGGTGCGCCTCGACAACGAGACGTCCGAGCGCTTTACCATCATTGATGTGTTCGCCGACGACCGGCAGGGGTTGCTCTACGTGATCACGAGCGCGATTTTTCAGCTGGGACTCTCCGTCCACGCCGCGCGGATTTCGACGAGACTGGATCAGGTCGCCGACGTGTTCTACGTGTCGGATGCCGAGGGAAGGAAGATCGAAGATCCGTCCCAGTTGGAGCAAATTCGGGCGGGCGTAGAAGCTGAAATTGAGAGATTTTTGGGGACTAAGGCGGCATAATGCCGACCGTGTCCATGGATTCGTTTTGTGAAGGCTGAAAGGAGGAAGGAATGAACGTTCGAGAAGCATTAGATTTTGCGAAGAAGAACAAGGTGCAAGTCGTCGACTTGAAGTTTTGCGATCTGTTGGGGACGTGGCAACACTTTACCATCCCCGTGGAGGAGCTGAATGAAGGGCTATTCAAGGACGGCTCCGGGTTTGATGGCTCATCGATCCGCGGATGGCGGGCGATCCAGAGCAGCGACATGCTCGCGATTCCCGATCCCGCGACTGCCTGCCTCGATCCCTTCACTGCCGTGCCGACCTTGAGTCTGATCTGCAACGTGGTTGATCCGATCACACGCGAGACGTACGATCGCGATCCGCGGTTCGTCGCGCAGAAGGCGGAGAAGTATCTGCAGAGCACGAAGATTGGGGACACGTCCTATTGGGGCCCGGAGGCGGAATTCTTCATCTTTGACCACGCGCGCTACGACCAGACCAGCCACAGCGGGTACTACTACATCGATTCGGAAGAGGGGATTTGGAATGCCGGGCAGGAGGGCGTCAACCTGGGGTCCAAGCCTCGCCACAAGGAGGGCTACTTCCCCGTCGCGCCAACCGACACTCAGCAGGACATTCGCAGTGAGATGATCCTCGAGATGCAGAAGGTGGGTATGATGGTGGAAAAACACCATCATGAGGTCGCCACTGCAGGCCAGGCGGAAATCGACATCCGCTTCGATGCGCTGCTGACTATGGCCGACAAGATGATGATGTACAAATACATCGTCAAGAACGTCGCCAAGCGGCACGGGAAA
>CAZZPI010000321.1:0-2025 GCA_964655865.1 uncultured Nitrospiraceae bacterium | reverse complement strand
GTCACGTTCATGCCGAAACCGATCTTCGGAGATAACGGATCGGGCATGCACACCCACCAGAGCATCTGGAAGGACGGGAAGCCGTTGTTCGCCGGCAAGGAGTACGCGGGCGTGTCGCAGACGTGCTTGTATTACATCGGCGGCATTCTCAAGCACGCGAAGGCGCTGGCGGCCATCACGAACCCGACGACGAACTCCTACAAGCGCCTGACCCCGGGGTTCGAAGCGCCGGTTCTCCTGGCATACTCCAGTCGGAACCGCTCGGCAGGCATTCGGATTCCGATGTATTCGCCGAGCCCGAAAGCCAAGCGGATCGAGGTCCGCTTTCCCGATCCGGTCTGCAATCCCTATCTGGCGTTTGCCGCGATGCTGATGGCCGGGTTGGACGGGATCGAGAACAAGATCACTCCGGGTGAGCCGGCCGACAAGGATCTGTACGATTTGGAGCCGAAGGAAGCGGCGCGGATTCCCACCATGCCGGGCAGCCTCGATGAAGCGCTGAACCACCTGGAAAAGGACCATCAATTCCTCCTCAAGGGAGGCGTATTCAGCGAAGATTTCATCGAGACGTGGATCAGCTACAAGCGCAGCAAAGAGGTTGATCTGCTGCGCCTGCGGCCGCACCCCTATGAGTTCTTCCTGTATTACGACGCGTAAAATCCGGCGATGGCTGGTTGGATACCCCCGGACGGGGGGCTTGCGGATTCGGGGCTGTGGGTGGTAGACACTCGGATCACCGAGGAGGACGACGCTGTTCTCTCGGTTGTGCCGACTCAACGAGAATAAGAATACGGACAATGGCGTCCGTCATCTTTAAAAGGTGACGGGCGCCTTTTACTTTTTTGGGCCGGTCCAGGATGACTCGAGACGAGGTAGTTTGGCCTAACTTTCCGAGGACAAAGGCGTCCTCACCAAAAGCTGGTGAGGACGCCTTTGTGTTTCGGGGAGGCCGACGAGACCTATATGCGTCAAAAAGAAAGAGTGCAAGCGAAGCCGGCGGAGCACGGAGGTATTTATGAATGACGAGCATCAAGATAGAGCACACCGCACAGCGAATGCCGCAGACCCAGCGATGGAGCTTCCATCCTGCGACGCGAATTTCGAACGCACAGTCAAGCGCGCGGTGGCCGCGGCCGTAATACGGGCGGCGGGGCCGTCGCGCAGACAATTCCTTGTGGGCGTCGGCAGCACCGCCCTGGCGGCGCTCATCGGGGAAATCCTGCCGTGGGAGAAAATCAAAGCCTTCGCCGCGGACCCGCCGGGGAAGCCCGAGAAGACGGATTTAAGCATCGGGTTCATTCCGATTACCTGCGCGACGCCCATTATCATGGCCGAGCCGCTCGGCTTCTACAAGAAGCATGGGTTGAACGCGACCGTCAAGCGGGCCGCGGGTTGGGCCATGATTCGGGACTGGGCCATCAATAAAGAGGTGGACGCCGCCCACATGCTCACGCCGATGCCCCTCGCGATCACGCTTGGAGCCGGGTCCGTGCCGACGCCGTTCTACATGCCCGCGGTGGAGAACATCAACGGTCAGGCGATCACACTGCACATCAAGCACAAGGACGTCAAAACAGCGGCGGACATGAAGGGCTTTCGGTTCTGCGTCCCCTTCGATTACTCCATGCACAATTATTTGCTCCGCTATTTCCTGGCGGAAGGCGGCGTCCATCCGGACAAGGATGTGCAAATAAGGGTCGTGCCGCCGCCGGAGATGGTGGCGAACCTCAAGGCCGGCAACGTGAACGGCTACCTTGCTCCGGATCCCTTCAACCAGCGGGCCGTTTACGAGAACGTCGGCTTCATTTACAAGCTCTCAAAGGAGATTTGGGATCGCCATCCCTGCTGCGCATTTACCGTGTCCAAGGAGTTTGCTACCAGCCATCCCAACACGTTTTGGGCGCTGTTCCGGGCGATCGTCGATGCTACGCACTACGCGTCCAACCCGGCGCATCGAAAAGAAATCGCGGCGGCGATCGCGCCGACCAACTACTTGAACCAGCCCGTCACTGTCTTGGAACAAGT
>CAZZPI010000320.1:0-3635 GCA_964655865.1 uncultured Nitrospiraceae bacterium | reverse complement strand
AGCAATATTTCTTCGAACGAGCCAAACAAGTCGTGGGCGAGAAGGAGGCGGGCAATCGCTTCATCGCGATCACCGACCCCGGCTCGAAGATGCAACAGGTGGCGGAAGCGGACCGGTTCCGGCACATCTTCTTCGGATGGCCGAGTATCGGCGGCCGATACTCAGCTCTGTCGGATTTCGGCATGGTGCCGGCGGCCATCATGGGCGTGGACGTCGCCAAGTTCCTCGATCGTACGGGGGAGATGGTCCTCGCCTGCGCCGCCGCCGTCCCGGCGGATCAGAATCCCGGCGTGGTGCTGGGCGCCATCCTGGGAGTGGCCGCAGCCAAGTTCGGGCGGGACAAACTGACCATCATCACGTCACCCGGCATCGACGATCTCGGCGCCTGGCTGGAACAGCTGATCGCGGAGTCGACAGGGAAGGGCGGCAAAGGCATCATACCGGTCGACCGCGAGCGGCTCGGCAAGCCGGCTGTGTACGGCACCGACCGCATGTTCGCGTATATCCGATTGGAGGCGGGACCGGACAAGAACCAGGACGAGGCCGTCAGTGCCCTCGAAAAAGCCGGTCATCCGGTGATCAGGATCGCGGTCGATGAAACCTTCGACATCGGGGAAGAGTTTTTCCGCTGGGAAATTGCGACCGCGGTCGCAGGTTCGATCCTGGGCATCCACGCCTTCAACCAGCCCGACGTGGAGGCCAGCAAAGTCGCGACCCGCAAGCTGACGTCCGAGTACGAGCAGACCGGCTCTTTGCCGAAGGAGACGCCGTTGCATTCCGAAGGAGATCTGGCCCTGTTCACGGACGAGAAGAATGCGATCGCCTTAAGGACCGCAGTGGGAGCCCGTCCCACATTGGCGGGCTATGTGAAAGCGCATCTCAATCGACTGAAAGCGGGCGATTATTTCGCGGTACTGGGTTACATCGAGATGAACGATGCGCACGAACGCGCGCTCCAGACCTTGCGACATGCCGTGCGTGATAAGAAGCGCGTGGCCACGTGTTTGGGATTCGGGCCTCGCTTCCTCCATTCGACCGGCCAGGCCTACAAAGGAGGACCCAACAGCGGCGTCTTCCTGCAGGTCACGTGCGAGGACGCGACGGATCTCCCGGTACCGGGACAGAAATACACCTTCGGCGTGGTCAAGGCGGCCCAGGCCAGAGGAGATTTCCAAGTCCTGGCGGAGCGGGACCGGCGCGCGCTCCGCGTCCATCTCGGCAAGGATGTCGCGGCAGGCCTGGCGAAGCTCACTGCAGCGATCACTGATGCGTTGAAATCCTGAGGGGGCCGTTACGGACGGGCACGGCTGAGGTCGTGCCTGCCTCGCGAACGACCCCTAACGAAAGGACCTTCTCACATGCAACTCGGAATGATCGGTCTCGGGCGCATGGGCGCCAACATGGTCCGTCGCTTGATGAAAGCGGGCCATCAGTGCGTGGTCTACGATCGAAATCACGAATCGGTCCAGGCGTTGGCGAAGGAAGGGGCTACAGGCACCTTGACCCTGGACGATTTCGTCGCCAAGCTCACCGCGCCGCGGGCCATCTGGCTCATGGTTCCCGCCGCCGTGGTCGACAGCTCGCTCAAGGAGCTGGTGGGGCGCCTGCAAAAGGACGACATCGTTATCGATGGAGGCAACTCGTACTACATCGACGATATCCGGCGGTCGAAGGAGTTGCAGGCCCGAGGCATCCACTATCTGGATGTCGGCACGAGCGGCGGCGTCTGGGGATTGGAGCGAGGGTACTGTCTCATGATCGGCGGTCCCGACGCGGCGGTGAAGGGCCTCGACCCGATCTTCAAGTCGTTGGCGCCCGGTCGTGGCTCGATTCCTCGTACCGCAGGTCGCGAGAAGGTCGGAGGGACGGCGGAGGAAGGCTACCTGCATTGCGGCCCGAGCGGCGCCGGCCACTTCGTCAAGATGGTTCACAACGGCATCGAGTATGGGCTCATGGCGGCCTACGCCGAGGGCTTCAACATCTTGAAACATGCGAACGTCGGGAAGAAGGGGCGCACGATCGACGCCGAGACCACGCCGCTTCGAAACCCCGAACATTATCAGTATGACCTCAATCTGCCGGACATCGCCGAGCTTTGGCGGCGAGGGAGCGTCGTGGCCTCGTGGCTCCTGGATCTGACGGCGCTGGCCTTGTTGAAGCAGCCGGACCTCACTAAGTTCTCCGGCCGCGTGTCCGACTCCGGAGAAGGCCGCTGGACCATCACGGCGGCCATCGACGAGGGCGCACCGGCCCCCGTGCTGAGCGCCTCGCTGTACCAACGCTTCACGTCGCGCGGGGAGGATGACTTCGCCACGAAAGTCCTCTCCGCCATGCGGTTTGAGTTCGGCGGTCACGTAGAACGGCCGACCGGTGGGTGAGTCCGAACCAGGAGGCTTTCCATGGCCGACACGCTGCAGGCGCCCCCCCGCGTCGCCGACCCCTGTGTGATGGTGATCTGCGGCGCGAGCGGCGACCTCACCAAACGCAAGCTTATCCCCGCGCTCTATAACCTGGCGAAAGCCAAGTTCCTGTCGCGCGACTTCGCCGTCATCGGCTTCTCCCGCAATGAATTGTCCACCGACGAATTCCGCCGGCAATTGAGCGAGGACATCAAGACATTCGCGACCTCTTCCGTCGATCCGGAAATCTGGAACTGGTTCCTCCAACGGATCTACTACCTGTCCGGCGACTTCAAGGACCCGAAGGCCTACGCCAAGCTCAAGGAGCTGCTCTCGCAAGTGTCGAAGACCCATAGTGCTCGCGGGAACTACTTCTACTACCTGGCCGTGGCGCCGGCGTTTTTCGGCGAGATCGTCCGTCAGCTCGGCGCGGTGGGGTTGATGACGGAGGAAAACGGCCAGTGGCGGCGGGTCATCATCGAGAAACCGTTCGGACGCGATCTGGAGTCGGCTCGAGCGCTCAACGCGGAGGTCAAGAAAGTTCTCGATGAGCACCAGATCTATCGCATCGATCACTATCTGGGCAAAGAGACCGTGCAGAACATCCTGGTCTTCCGCTTCGGCAACGGCATCTTCGAGCCCATCTGGAATCGGCAATACATCGATCATATCCAGATCACCGCGGCCGAGACGGTGGGGGTCGAGCAACGAGGCGGGTACTACGAGACGTCCGGCGCCTTGCGCGACATGGTGCCGAACCACTTGTTTCAACTCGTGAGTCTGACCGCGATGGAACCCCCCGCCTCGTTCCATGCGGACGCGGTCCGCGACGAACAAGCCAAGGTCCTGGATGCCGTGCAACCGCCTGCGCCCGAAGAGGTGCTGACCACGAGCGTCCGCGGGCAATATGGGGACGGTCTGGTAAGCGACCAGCCTGTGCCCGCCTACCGGTCCGAACCGAACGTCGACCCGGACTCTACCACCGACACGTTCGTCGCGATGAAACTGACGATCGACAACTGGCGGTGGGCGGACGTACCGTTCTACGTCAGAACGGGAAAGCGACTCGGCAAACGGGTCACGGAAATCGCGATTCACTTTCGGCGTGTACCGTTCGTCCTGTTCAGGAATACCCCCGTGGAACGGCTGCGATCGAATCGGCTCGTCCTCCATCTCCAGCCGGAAGAAGGGATCACCTTACAGTTCGGTGCGAAGATCCCCGGTCCGATCATGAAC
>CAZZPI010000319.1:0-3643 GCA_964655865.1 uncultured Nitrospiraceae bacterium | reverse complement strand
ACCCGACGGCTTCGGGCGAAGGAAAAACGACCACGGCAGTGGGATTGGCCATGGCACTCTCTCGCCTTGGCCACAGGGCAATAGTCTCCCTTCGCCAACCATCCTTGGGACCGGTTTTTGGAGTCAAAGGTGGCGGAGCAGGCGGAGGCAAGGCGCATCTGCTTCCGCTGGATGAAATTAACCTCCATCTGACTGGTGATACCCATGCCGTGGTGGCAAGTCACAATCTGTTGGCCGCCTTGGTCGATAACCACTTGTATCACGGGAATAAGTTGGAGATTGATCCAGGGGCGATCTGGTGGCCAAGAGCATCTTGCATCGGCGATCGCTCGCTGCGTCGTGTTCAGACTCATCTCATGCCTGCTGGAGATTTGCGATCGACGGAATTTGTGATCGCCGAGGCCACCGAAGTGATGGCCGTATTGGCGTTGGCTTCCGGGTTGGCTGATCTCAGGAAACGTCTAGGGCGGATCAGTATCGGGTTGACGAAAAGCGGACATCCCGTCGCAGCTGATCAATTGCGGGGCGCTGGTTCAATGGCGGTGTTGCTCAGGGAGGCGCTGCTACCGAACCTCGTTCAAACGGTGGAAGGCACCCCAGCTTTCGTTCATGCCGGCCCGTTCGGCAATATCGCACATGGCAATTCTTCTGTCGTGGCCGACGCGCTAGCCTTACGCTGCGCCGACTTCGTAATCACCGAGGCCGGTTTTGGCAGTGAGCTCGGTGCCGAAAAGTTCTTTAACATCAAGTGCCGTGTGTCCGGGCTGCGGCCAGACACGGCGGTCGTCGTCGCAACTCTGCGAGCCCTAAAGCTCCACGGAGGCGCCGGGGAGGGAAAGGCAGGAAAAAGTCTAGCTCGCGCGCTAGCTGGTCCGAACCGAGAGGCTCTGACAAAAGGGTTGGCAAATCTCGGCCAGCATATCGAAAACGTCAAGGCGTTTGGAGTGCCTCCAGTGGTTTCAATCAATGCGTTCGGGGATGACTCGCCGGACGAACTGCGGCTCGCGACCGAATGGGCGCGCGATAACGGAGCGTTCGCGGCGACCGTGTCGACCCAATGGGCCGATGGAGGAGCTGGCGCTGAGGCGTTGGCCCATGAGGTGATCAGAGCGTGCGAGATGCCGTCTCGATTTCATTTCTTGTACGAAGAGGCGCAGTCAATTGAAGACAAGATTGAAACTATCGCGGTACGCATGTACGGCGCTGCGGGCGTCACCTTTCACGAGCAAGCCAAACGGCAGATCGCGCTGGCCGAACGACTCGGATTAGCGCGCCTTCCGGTGTGTATCGCCAAGACTCCATTCTCCCTGTCTCACGATCCAACGTTGAAAGGAAAGCCCACTGGGTTCACGGTGCCGGTGAAAGAGCTACGAATTTTGTCAGGCGCCGGGTTCCTGACGGCTGTGTGTTCAGGGATTCAACTCATGCCGGGATTGCCGAAATGGCCAGCGGCGGAGCGGATCGACGTCGATCCTGCGACCGGCTCGATCGTAGGGCTTGTGTAGAGACTTCAGCGCTGCTTGAGGTAGCGGAAAAACTCGGAGTCCGGACTGAGTACCAGGGTAGATCGGTCGTTAAACGTTTTCTTGTAGGCTTCCATCGAGCGGACAAACTCGAAGAACTTGGGATCTTGCCGATAGGCTTCAGCGTAAATCCTAAACGCCTTCGCATCACCTGCCCCTCGCAATTCCTCGGCCTGGCGGTAGGCCTCAGCTAAGATAATCTCCCGATCCTTCTCCGCCTCCGAGCGAATCTTCTGGGCTTCCTCCGCTCCTTCGGCGCGATATTGCTTGGCCTGCTGCTCCCGCTCAGCCTGCATCCGCTGAAACACCGTCTTCTCGTTCTCTTGCGGGAGATCGGCGCGTTTGATTCGCACGTCCTGAATCTCGATTCCATAGGCAACCGCCTTGTCGTTGGCACGTTGCGTCACCACTTTCATGAGCTCAGCGCGCGCGGTCGACACGATCTCCAGCAGGTCATGTCGACCCAGCTCGACTCTCAGCTCGGAGTAGATGATGTCGTGCAGCCGCTGGCGGGCCCCCCGCTCGCTTTGGAAGTTCTGATAGACCTTCAAGGGATCGGTGATCTTCCACTTCGCGAAGTTATCGAGCAGCAGGGTTTTCTTGTCTTGCGTGATCACATCCTGTGCTTCGGAATCGTAATCCAGCAGGCGTTTGTCGAAGTACGTGACTTCCTGAATGAAGGGCAACTTCACGTAAAGCCCCGGCTCGGTGACGTTCCGGACGGGTTTACCGAGTTGGACCACAATGGCAGTCTGCGTGACGTCGACGATGAAGAATGGAGAAGCCCCTAAGAGAAAGAGGCCCACAAGGACAGCCACAAACGCTAGAATGAGGCCCTGCCTTGTCACTGGTGTTTTCCTCCTCCTTCGGATTCGCCGGTCCCACTTCCGCGCGAGCGTCGGTCGAGAGGAAGGTAGGGGAAAAGACGATCGGTAGCCTTGCTGTCGATAATCACTTTCTCGACGTGCGGCAGGATCTCCTCCAAGGTTTCGATGTAAATCCGCTTGCTCAACACATCTTTCGCCTGGCTATATTCTCTCAGCGTGGCGAGGAAGCGGTTGGCTTCACCTTGAGCGCGATTTACCCTCGCTTGGGCATACCCCTTGGCTTGATTCACTACCTGCGCGGCTTCTCCCTTCGCTTTGGGGAGAATATCGTTGCGATACCCGATCGCTTGATTGATCAATTTCTCACGGTCTTCTTTCGCATTCGTGACGTCCTTGAAAGCCGCCGCGACCGCCTCCGGGGGATCGACATCCTGCAATTGCACGGCTGCGACCTGCACCCCGGCCTGGTATTGGTCCAAGATCTTTTGGAGGAGATCCTGCGTATCCTGCTGAATCTGGGCCTTTCCCGTGGTCAGGGCTTCGTCGATCTTGCTCTTGCCGATCACCTCACGCATCGACGCTTCCGCAGCTTTGCCGATGGTCTCGTGAATGTCCGCGATGTTGAAGAGATAGTCGCTGGCGTTCTTGATCTTGTATTGGACGATGAACTCGATCGCCAAGATGTTCATGTCGCCGGTCAGCATGAGGGCTTCCTGTGGAATCATTTGCTGCCGGCTTTGTCGATCAGTGCGGAAACCGATTTCGATTCGATGCAACTTGGCCACCTTGGGCTGCAAGACACTCTCGAGAAGGGGAATCTTGAGGTGAGGGCCGGGTCCGACCGTTCGCACCGGCACGCCGAAGCGTTTCACGACGCCTTCTTCATCCGGTGAGACGATGAATGCGCTTTGCCAGACGAGGACGATCAGGACAAGCCCAAGCAGGAGCGATCGAAGCCCGCCAGATGGTGCCAGTTGGCGGATCGAGCTCTGTGCGCGCTTCAGCGCTTCGTCGAGCGGATCGGTTCTCTTACTCCAGGGGTCCTTGGGATCCCACACCATGCGAGGGCTCGGGTGATATGCATTGCAACGAGCAGCGCCCCACCTTAGCAGAGTGACGAACGCGGGGCAAGTTCGGCGGCGCGGGACGGTTCTCGCATGATCACCTTGCCGCTCTTGCTCCAGTAGTAATACAAGGAGAAGTTGGGATAGTAGGCAGCCAGGGTATTCTGTCCGGCGACGGAAAATAAGCAACCGAACGCGCCCACGAAGTGTTCGCCGATCCGATACTGAA
>CAZZPI010000318.1:290-3646 GCA_964655865.1 uncultured Nitrospiraceae bacterium | reverse complement strand
CCTTGAAGCAAGGCGGCTACGACCTCATCCTCGCCGATTACTCGCTCCCCTCCTTCGATGGCATCGAGGCCTTGACTTTGGCGCATGATCTCCGCCCCGAGGTTCCGTTTCTTTTCGTCTCCGCCACCCTGGGTGAAGAGCTGGCCATTGACGCGATGCATCGCGGGGCCACCGACTACGTCCTCAAGCAGCGCTTGGGTCGCCTCGTTCCTTCGGTCCAACGGGCGCTCCGCGAGGTCGAAGCGCGCCAGGAGCGCAAGCGGGCCGAGGATGCCTTGCGGCAAAGCGAGCTGCAGCTTCGCCAGGCGCAGAAGATGGAAGCGGTCGGCCGCCTGGCGGGAGGCTTGGCCCACGACTTCAACAACCTCCTCACGGTGATGATGGGCTACAGCCAGGTCTTGCATGCGGAGCTGGGGAAGGACCACCCGCTGCGCGACAAGATCGAGGAAACCCTCAGGGCCGGCGACCGGGCGGCGACGTTGATCCGGCAGCTCCTGGCGTTCAGTCGCCGACAGCCGATCGAGGTCAAGGTGCTCACGCTGAATAGCGTCGTCACCGGGCTGGAATCGATGCTCCGTCGTCTGATCGGCGAAGACATCGTCCTGCGCATCCGCATCGATCCTACGAACGGGCGCGTGAAGGCCGATCCCGGGCAGCTCGAGCAAGTCGTGATGAACCTCGTCGTCAACGCGCGGGATGCGATGCCCAAAGGAGGCACGCTGAGCATCGACGTCGAACGCTGCGAGTTGACCCAGACGCCCCAGTATCATCTTCAGCCGCTCCCGCTCGGCCGCTACATGAAGTTGTCGGTGACCGACACCGGGTGCGGCATGGACCAGGAGACGCTTTCTCGGATCTTCGAGCCCTTCTTCACCACCAAGGAAGAGGGGCGAGGGACAGGGTTGGGGCTCTCGACCGTGTTCGGGATCGTCACCAGAGCCGGCGGCGGGATCAATGTCTCGAGCAACCTGGGCCGCGGGACCCGCTTTGACATCTTCCTGCCCGAAGCGCAGTCGGAAGCGGAGGTCGCGCGCCCTTCGGAGCCGGGCCAGTCCGTCACCCGGGGAAACGAGACGATTCTTGTCGTGGAGGACGAGCCGACGGTGCGACTCCTCGTGCGAGACGAGCTGAAGAAGCTCGGCTATCGGGTGATCGAGGCCAAGAACGGCATCGAAGCCTGCCTCTTGGCCACCCAGCATGTCGGGGAGCTTCACCTCCTCCTGACCGATGTGGTGATGCCCGGTATGAACGGCCGAGAGCTGGCCCTGCATGTGAAAACCATCAAGCCGGGTCTGAATATCTTGTTCATGTCGGGCTACCTGGACGACGTCGGGTTGGGAGCCGGTCTCGACACAGGCCGGACTGGGTTTCTCCAGAAGCCCTTCACGCCGGACCAACTCGCCAAGACCGTGCGGGAGGTCCTCGATGGCGCAACCGCGCACCCCACGCCGGTTCCCGCATCCGGGGCGACCACGTAACGGAGGATCGGATATACTCGACCTGCGTCATGGACCGGAACTTGTCGCTCCGCACCAACTCTCCCTCTCCCTCGCGATCGTTCTGTCGGTCCCGCGTCTGCGCACGGACTTTGACGGGATTCTGGGCTGGCGCGCTCCTATGCCTCGGCGTCCCCTCAAGCGGCGTGCAGGCTCAGGACCTCGCGTGGGATCAACTGCACGAGGGATTGGCCATCATGGTTTGGGAATCCGCCTCCGTCTGTCCCGACGTGCCGGCCCTGCTCTCATTTCGCATCGATCCCGAGCGGCTCCGGTTCTCCATCCATCAGTTTCACGATGAAGGTCTGGCAGGCCCGCTGACAATCCAGGAATGGCGGCAGCGAACCGGCGCCCTGCTCGTGTTCAACGCGGGCCTCTTCCGCGAGGACTATTCCTACATCGGGCTCCTCTACAAAGATGGGCGTCAGCTCGGAAGCAAGCGCCATCGGTCTTGGCAAGGGTTGTTCGTCGCAGAGCCCACTCAGCCCGGCTTACAAAAAGCGCGCGTGCTGGACCTTGCCTATGAGAGTTTTCAGGAAGACCCTCCTCAGTACCGGGAGGTTGCGCAATCGCTGATGCTGCTGGATCGCGGCGGCAAGCCGCGCGTGCGTGACTCCGGGAAGCGAGCCTATCAAACGGCCGTGGGGGAAGACAGCGAAGGAAAGATTTGGGTTGTCAAGACCACGAACGAGGTGTCGCTGCACGACTTGGCTGCCTGCCTGCGCAGGGCGTTTCCCGCGCTCCGTCAGGTCATGGCCATGGACGGAGGGTCCTCTTCCGATCTCGCCGTGGCCTCGTCTCAAATCCCCGTGCGCATCAATGCCAAACTGCGCGCCGCCTGGCAGGGGTTCATCGAGAGCCCCGGGCTGGTTCACACCCAATTGCCGGCGGTCATTGCCGTCAGCCCTCGCGCCACAGCGGCTGCGGATCGAGGCCCGGTCTCCGCTCGGTGATCACCCTGAATTCTCCCTACCGACGCGGCATTTCGACGGGGAACCCGGCCTCCAGCCAGGCGTTCATGCTACCCCTGACGTTATAGACGTGCTTGTAGCCCAGATCCGCCAGCGCTTCCGCCGCGATATTGCTCCGGTGGCCGGACTGGCAATAGACGACGATGTGGTCATCCAGCTTGGCTCCGATCTCGCGGTGACGGCCCTTGATTTCCTTGAACTCGATGTTCAGATCCGTGCCCGGGATAAATCCCCCGGCATGTTCCTGCGGTGTCCGCACATCGATCAGGAGAAAGCCCTTCTGGGCCAGGGACGGCGCCTTGAGCATGCCGGCCCGAAGCTGCTGCACGGTCAACAGATATGAGTGGTAGGCGATCGCGGTCGATGAGACCAGAGCGAGGATCGCACTTGCAAGGATCACGGGAAGAAGACTTCGGGAGCGTGTCATGTTAGCTCCTCCTTTCCCTGAGAGAACCGGTCGATCACAATTAAACAATGAATCATAAGAATCGGTCGGCAGCGTGGTCAAGAGCCTTGGTCGCCTTGGGAGCTGCGGCGTTGGTGAGTTGCGCCGACGGCGCGAAGTTCCTCCAGGAGACCGACCAGGGCGGGATCGTAATCTATCCCTACAAGGGCGAACAGGGCTCCTTGGTGTCGTCGTTCCGGCGGGACGCCATCAAGCTGATGGAAGAGAAATGCCAGGGCGCTTACAGCATCATCCGAGAAGGTGAAACGAAGGGACGCACGCGGGCGGCGGGGGCGATGGAGGGGTCTCTGGAAATTGTGCAGGAACGACGTTGGGGGATTCAGTTTCAGTGCAAGTGAGGGTCAGATCTTCGCCGCTTGGGTAGGCGCTGCTTCGACGAGATCGTCGATCGTGATCAGGCTCAGCAATTTCACTTTCTGCTCT
>CAZZPI010000318.1:0-280 GCA_964655865.1 uncultured Nitrospiraceae bacterium | reverse complement strand
GAGGACAGGCCCCCTACCAGTGGTCAGCAGAATCTCTTCCACCCGGTCTTTTCCCTCCTGCTCCTTTCGGTCCACGATGACCAACGCGTGGTCAACCGTCAAACCGGCCTCTCGTGCGGCAGCCACGGCTTTCAGGATGGAGCCGCCGCTCGTCAAGACATCGTCCACGATTACGGCGCGATCGCCGGGTTGGACCACGCCCTCAATCAACTTGCCGAGCCCATGGTCCTTCACTTGCTTGCGCACGACGAAGGTGCGCCATTCGCGACGAGGAACGGCG
>CAZZPI010000317.1:0-3647 GCA_964655865.1 uncultured Nitrospiraceae bacterium | reverse complement strand
CAACACTGCGATGCCGGCCTGCACCAGAATCTGGTTCTTGGTGAACACCGATGTCTCATAAGCGACGTCGGCGTCACGGATCCGCGACTCGGCGGCGACGAAGTTCTCGCTCGTCACCTGGAGGCTCGCGATCGTGGACTCGAACCGGTTCTGGATCGACCCGTATTCGGCGCGCGCAGTTGCCACGGCGCTGATGGCGCTGTCGATGTTCGCCAACGAGCTCTGGGCATTCGCCGCCGTTGATATGTTCACAGACGACAATCCCAACGCGGCAACGTCCAAGTCGTCGAGAGCGAGGCTGAGCGTATTGTTCGATCCGCTCTTGAATCCGACTTGAATCGTGAAACTGTTGCTCGCTCCGCTCAACAACGCCTGTCCGTTGAATTCGGTGACGCCGGCGATCCGGTCGATTTCCGATCGAAGGGCCAGGAATTCTTGGTCCAGATATGACCGCTCCGTCGATCCCACGGTCCCGCTGGACGATTGGGAAGCCAGCTCACGGAGACGGGCTAGCAAGTTTCCGATCGTGCTCGCGGCGCCGTCCGCGATTTGGGTCAGGCTGATGCCGTCGAACGCATTCCGCGCCGCCTGGTTAATGCTTCGAATGTGGGCGCGTAGGGTTTCGGATACGCCGAGACCGGCAGCGTCATCCGCCGCCCTGGTGACGCGCAACCCTGACGAAAGGCGCTCGACGGACTTGCCTAACGCCAACGAGTTCAGTTGCAGATACCGTTGGGCCGCGATCGACGCGGGGTTGTTGTTAACGATTAACGCCATGAACCGTTCCTCCTTGCTTCGAGGCGCTCACAGGATCCAATGCGCCCTTGGCATCCGTGCCGGGGCGATCATCCATCACACGTGCGGTCCGACCGATCCGATGAGCTCGTTCCGGCCCGCCGGACCTTCTGGAGAGCCTTATCGGAACGCTCATGAGCGGACTTGAGCGGTTGAAGCAAGCGAGATGAGTCGTCCTTCCCCGGCAACAACGGATCATAACGATCGCTTTCGAGAATGGGTCAACCCGCGAGTCCTGGCAGGAGCTCGTACTGGAGCACATCGGCAGTGCGGACGACGTCGCCTTCGGCCCGCGCGTTCAGCAACTCGGTCACCACGGAACTCAAGGAGATCGGGGTCCCGGTCTCCACCCCATGACGGCGCGCGGTTTCAACGTACTCGACATAGTCGGCGAGTTGACCGCACCAGCTATCGAACGACGCAAATCCTGCCGGGCCGGCACGTAACGCTCGAACCACTTCCTCCCCCTTGGCTCGTATGATCCCGGCGAACCTGCGCACCGCATCCTGCTCGCGTGTCAGAAGCTCCTCAAGCGCCTGCGAGACCGCTTCGACTTCGCCGACCTCCTGCAGAGGTCGGGAGAGAAACTCGGGCATTAGGTCGCGATCCGTCAGCGAGCGGCCTCCCACGCGCAAGGCCGTCACGAGCCGCCGGCGTTCGTAGGCTTTGTCGCTGACTTGCGTCAGCGTTTCCAGAAGCGTGCGATCGTTGTTGACTTCCCACTGGTCCTGATCGAGCACTATGCGCATGGTATCGCTCCTGTGTTAATGGCGTTATGAGAAATTGGTGACTGCGCCGCTTGCGTGCGCAGCGTGTCTTGACCAGACACGGTGCGTCGTGCCTCCGAACGGCCTGCTGGCAGGCAGAGCTGTCGTATCTCACCCAGCCTGGCGGACCATGAACGGCAGGCCTGAATTTGGTGGGCCGCCATCTCGGCGAGGGTCGTCCCCTCGTCATTGTGGATCTGACGGATGAAGGCCACCGTGGGCGGACTCGTGGCAAGGGACTGTAGCGCCTCCTGCGTCGCGCGATGACGTTCCTCGCGGAGTCGCGCTTGCGCCTCTTGCAGTGCCGCCGCCGGCGGCGGAGTCTGTTGAGCCAATCGCCTGACGTGTTCGGCCTGGGTGACGAGGTTTCCAATCATCGCAGTCAGTCGATCAAGCAGCCGGCCAAGATCTTCATGATCCGGAGCAGAGTCTGTGGGGAGAGCCACGCGACTCGCCTGAGCGGTGAAGGCTTCGTACCAGTAGCGCCGCCAAAAAAGTCCGTACCAGGCGACGACCGGATCCTCGACGCCGGCACGGAGCCGAAAAGCCCCCAGCGCGTCCTCATCGACCTCCGATTCGTACATGCGCATGCCGTTGACGTGAGTGGGGAACGGTCCGCGGCCCAGCACGTGCAAGCAGAGGGCTGCCACCTGCTCGCACTCGATGCGATCCTTGCAGGCATGGTGCGGACACACTTGGTCGAACCCGCAAGGGGCGCAGGCGAGGTCCGCTTGAATGACCCAATGGCCGGGGCCATAGGGGCCGGTTTCTCGAAAATCCACATGCCCGACGGAAATGTTGATGACCGGCGTCCCCGCCGCGACGGCCAAGTGCATCGGTCCGGTATCGTTCGTGACCAGGAGGGACGAAGTCTTGAGGAGCCCGACCAGTTGCGGCAAGGTCGTCCGCCCGACCTGGTTCACGACCGGGTTCACGCCGCCGGCCGCCCGATAGGCTCGCAGCGCTTCGGCCGCGGCTTCCCGTTCCTGCTCCGCGCCGATCAGGACAAACGCGTGCGGCGCACGCCGACTGATTTGCGCCATGGTCGTTCCGAAATGCTCCGGACGCCAGGCTTTCATGGCGTCGCTTGCGCCGACCTGAACGGCGATCCACTCCTCTGGGACTGACCCCCTTCTGCCGGGGTCTGTCCCCGTCCGAGGGGGACAGGCACCGTCGGGGAAGACGGAGGCAGTCCCCCGCAGCCACCGCCTCGCCCAATCCGTTGCTGCGGGGTCGACCTTCAATGATAGTGGCGCAAAGGGGCCGGGACCGCTGCCCCCCAGCGCATAGAGATCGACCAAGTTGAACCGATTGATCCGCCGATGCCGGTGCAAATCCGTGAAGTAGGACATCCAGGAATTCTTGACCTGTATCGTCCCGTCCACCGTCGCCGTGACGCCTCGAATATCCGGTGCGTCGATATAACGGGTCAGAAAGCCGCTCCGTTTGTCGAACGTGAGATTGACGATGCGATCGTAGCGCGCATCAACCAAGGGACGCGCCCACGCTGCCGTCTCCCGATGGAGGGCCACGAGACTCTTGACGTTGGCACGGCAGGTCTCGGCGAGGCCTTGGAAATCCCAGGCCAGCACCTGCCGCAATCCGGGCAACAAGGACGTAACGGGCGCGAACCGATGATCGACGATGAGGTCGACGGCCACACCCGGCCATTCTTGTCGGAGCCTTGAGACCAGCGGCCCCATCTGAATGAGGTCGCCCATCCGCGTGATGTTGATGATCAAGACCTGTTTCATCTCAACGAGCAGATAGCGAAAAGCGAACAGTGGATAGCTTCGGTCCCAAATGCGTGATGGGATTCCGGAGACTGTGCGCTGCTGGCTATTCGCTGCTCGCCCATTTACACCAGATCCCGTGTCTCCTCACGGTAGGCATCGAGCATCAACACGAGTAGCTCATCCTGCGATAGCTGCGCCGTCGGGCCTTTCGCCCGAATACATCCGGCGAGATCCTTCAGGTCTACCCGTTCCGTCGGCGGGAATGTCGCCAATAACGCGGCCAGAACCGGTGGCGTGCTCGCGTCCGAGGCGAGGCGACCGGCTTGCCGCTCGCCTCGGAGCAAGGACC
>CAZZPI010000316.1:0-3654 GCA_964655865.1 uncultured Nitrospiraceae bacterium | reverse complement strand
TTTTGAGCGGCGACGGTCATGCTCCTGAAGCCGCAGGTTCGCGGCCTTGAGCTCCTTCGTCCGCTCTTCAACCCGCCGCTCCAACGTCTTGGTCAAAAGCTCCAGTTCCAAATAGGCCCTGGCGTTATCGATCGCCACCGCCACGTGGCTGGCGACGGTCATGAGCAGATCGAGGTCTTCCGTGGTGCACGGCGTCGAGGCGCGGTCGCCGGCCAAGAACCCGAGGATGTGATGTTGACTCCGCAGCGGCACCGCGGCGAAGGAATTCACCTGCACCTGGTGCAGCAGCGCGAATAGGGGAGGATAGACACGCTCGGCTTGCTGCACGAGGTCCAGGATCAATTGGGGTTTCCCGTGGAGGAGGAGCTCCGCAGCGAAGCCGCCGTCGTCTCCGACAGGAATCTCCAGCGCGCGCGCCAGCTCTTCGATATCCCCCGGAACCCCGGCCGCGCGACCGATGCGGGCGATCTTCCGCTCCGGGTCGTACAGCACGAGCAGCATGCGCGCAAATCCCAAGTTGTCGATCAGCAGACGAAGGACGGAGGCGAGGAGCTTATCGAGGTCCAATGTGGAGGTGATGGCGGCGCCGGTTTGATTGAGCGTCGTGAGCTGGGCGATCTGCCGTCTGATGGTGTTGATATTTGTCGAGATCGCCAAATCCCGTTCCTTCAGCGAGCGCGTCATTACGTTGAACAACCCGGCCACTTGGCCGATCTCGTCCCGGGTGGTCGGCGTCACCATCGAATCGAGATCCCCCTCCGCCACTTTGCGGGCTCCCGTGGCCAGGTCGCGCAAGGGGTTGATCATGCGACGTGAAAGGTAGACGGTGCCGAGTACGCCGGCGAGGATCATCGTGAACGTGAGGACGAGGAAATTGCCGATCACAGCGATCAACGACTGGCGAAGCTTCGCTTCGGTCAATCCGACCTGGACCAAGCCTACCAGAGCGCCGGTTTGGGATTGCGGCTCTTCCTGCTCTCGTTCGGCGAGTTCCAGTGACAACCGGTCGGGACGGA
Organism: uncultured Nitrospiraceae bacterium; assembly: GCA_964655865.1. Classification (GTDB taxonomy): domain Bacteria; phylum Nitrospirota; class Nitrospiria; order Nitrospirales; family Nitrospiraceae; genus JBBIJI01. Next base: position 2,638 of record CAZZPI010000316.1, on the reverse strand, counting down.
GCTCCTTCAGCGGGGCCCGCCGAACCGGCACCGCGAAGTCGAGGACCCCGACCTCTTCGAACAGCGGCAGGGTAAGGGCGCCGCTGCCCACGTGGAGGCCGAGGGCGCCGCCGCCGGGATGCTTCGTCGTGATGCGGTGTGTTACAAGGGTCTCGGGTGGATTAGCCATGATGCTCCGGGCCAGCGCGGAATCGGGAAGGCTCGGGCGGCCCGAGGGCGACGGCGCCTGTTGGCCACCTGACGGGGGTTGTTTGCTGCTGACTGTGAGCACGTTGCCGTCGACCTCGGAGATGATGACGTAAGCCACCTCCTCAACCGACAGGACGCCTTCCGCCAATTGCCGGAGCGTCGTGACGTCCCTCGCCACGATGCCGAACCGCGCGTTGTGGGCGAGGTTGGTCGCGAGCACCTGCCCCAATTCCACGAGACGGGCCGTCAGGGTTTCGCGTTTGCTGTGGAGGAACGACCAGGTCAATCCCAGGCAGGTCGTCACGATAATCAAGCTGAAGAAGAGCGCGAACTTCGTCTGCAGGCTGACGAAGCCTCGGAAGTCCATCCAACGAGTGCGATCGTCGTGCGGCATGGTCGGAGTCAGTAAATTTTGTCGGCCTGCTGGAGAATCTCTTTGGGAATGTCCAGGCCGAGATACTTGGCCGTATTCTGGTTCACCGCCGTACGGAGTCGATCGGCCGGGACCGGCTTCATGGGGAGCGTCAGTCGTTTCTCGATGATCCGCCGGGCCAGATCCCATGCCTGCCGGCCGATGTCGTCGTAGGCCACCGAGACGCTCGCCAGCGCGCCGCTCTTCACGAACTCCTCGGAGAAGCCGATCACCGGGAGGTTGTGATTCAACGTCTCGCTCAACAGGAACTTCAAGGAATCCTCGGTCAACACCGTGGAATCCGGAATCAGCCACAGCCCCTGCGCCTGCGTCAGGAGCACTCTCAACGCCTCGGGAACGTCCCGTTCGGAGGACACGGGTTTGGCGACCAGCTCCAGGCCATGGCTGCGCGCGGTCCGTCGAGCTTCCTCGATCGTCTGGGAAGTCTTGGACGGATCGTAGAGCACGCCGAGGCGATTCAGGGCGGGCAGCATCGAGCGGATGGCGACCAGTTGTCTCTCGACGGGAACGTCGAGCAAGATCCCGGTGACGTTCCGCCCGTTGAGCTCATGTTTCATGGGGTCGAGCACCATGACGAACACGACCGGGGTGTCCGGAATTTCAAGTTTGGCGGCGAGGGTGGCCTTGAGGCCGACCGTCACGACCACGTCGACGTCGGTGGCTCGGATCTTTCTGGCCAGCTTGCGTCCTCGATCGAGATCCCCCTCCACGTTGTACTCGGTGATCTTATAGGCGGGAGCTGCACTCCGGTCGGCCTCGGCCCGGAATCCTGCGAGAGCTTGGTTGTACGCGGCGAGGTCTGAGGATTTCAGAACGACGATTTCGGCGGCTGCCGAGGGGGAAGAAACCACGAAGCCGACAAACAAGTGCAGCGATAGCACCGCTGCGGCCATCCCATCCTTGCGCCGCGGCCAGAGGTAGTCAGGGACCGCCCTCAGAATCCCTCGCCCCACAGACTCCCCCCTCCCCATCTGTCGAGCTACGCTCGACACGGGAGGGGGCCCGAAACAACTCCCCTCCCGTCGCCATTCTGTCGAGCTACGCTCGACACGGGAGGGGGCCCGAAACAACTCCCCTCCCGTACCCACTCACACGTCTGCCGTCCCGGGGCTGGTTCAACCTACCCGGAAGATCCGAGAGTTGCAATACGGTCTATTTCCGCCGGGACACGTCCCGGACTGTGCCCAACACTCGTGCGGCCGTGCCCGCCGCGTCCCGATAGATCCGTCCGCACCAATGCAATCGGTGCGGCGTGCCGTCGGGCCAGATCGCGCGATGCTCGACATCGAGGTCGGTGGCGCAATCCAGCGCCCGCTGGACGGTCTGCAGCACCTGGTTCCGCTCCCGCGGATCGATCAGGTCGAGAAACGCGCGATACGTGCCCGCGAAGGAAGCCGGCGGAAGCCCGAACAGCGCCTCCACCTGCTCCGACCAAAACATCGCGCCGTTCTGCACGTTCCAATCCCAGATGCCGATATCCGATGTACCGAGCGCCAACCGCAAGCGCTCTTCCCGGACACGAAGTTGCTCCTCCATTTCTTTGTAGCGCGTGATGTCCTCGGCAAGCCCGGCGATCCGATACACCCTGCCCGCCGCGTCGTGGACGGGAAACGCCCGGTCTCTGATCCACCGCATCGATCCGTCCGGCCGGACGATTCGGTACTGCTCGTCATAAGCGCCGTCCACCTGCTTGGTCAAGGCCGCGTGGAGCACGCGGACATGGTCTTCCGCATGAATGGCGTCGAGCCAAGAGCGGGGCGCCTCGTACAGCGACTCACAGGAGCGTCCCCAGATCGTTTCATATCCCGGGCTCACGTAAATGATCCGGTTCTTCTCGGGGTCCGACAACCAGAACACTTCCTGGATATGCTCGGTGACCTGCTGAAACCGCTCCTGACTTTCGCGCAACGCCAACTCCGTTTCCTTCCGAGCGGTGATGCATTGCAGCGTGCCCGCCATTCGGATGGGCCGTCCCTGCTCATCGAGCAGCACGGCCTCGGCGTGGGGCGCGACCTG
>CAZZPI010000315.1:0-3663 GCA_964655865.1 uncultured Nitrospiraceae bacterium | reverse complement strand
ACTGCTTGTCGCAGTGGCTCTGAGTGAAGTAAGGCGCATGCTCGTTGAGACGAGTCGTGATCAGGCGCGAGCGATGCTCCGCGCGATGCGACAGGTGGCGACGGACGGCGGTCGGAGTTCTCTCACCGCAGCCGGATCTTCGGTACTCGCCGTCGCCGCCCGCTATGTGTTCAACGAAGCAGGACTAGCAGATGAGGAGCTTTCGGCCATCAGCCCGAAGGGGCTTGCAGGCAAGCTGCGAGACGAAGCCCAAGCCATGTGGGCGGCCCGGTTTCTGGCTGTTATGGCGCTGGTAGACGGAGTACTGGACTCGGATAGGATCGCTCTCGTGCTGGAGTACGCGACGGCGCTTGGCGCGCGCCAAGCCTATCTGACGCAGTTAGGCGAGGCCGTTCGGGGCAATCTCCCATGGGTGGTCGCGGATATGACGCGCCAAAACATCAAGAGCCTCTGGGATCAACCCTGGCGCGAGGAGGACGATATCATGGCGCTGCTTTTTCCCTACCGTGGCGCTCAGGCCGACTCGGCGCTCGTAGCGCGGCACGAGGCGCTCGGCTCGTTACCGATCGGCACGCTGGGCCGGGAGTATTGGCAGATTTACAAGAAGAACGGCTATGCGTTTCCAGGCGATTGTAATGGAGTGAACGCTGCCTTCACGCGCCCCCACGACTCGACCCATGTCCTGAGCGGGTATGACACGACACCGCGGGGAGAAATCCTTGTGTCCACGTTTACGGCCGGAATGCATCCCTGCTTGCCGATGGAGGGGCACATTCTGCCTGTTATTTTTAGTTGGCATCTGGGCATCGAAATCAATCAGTTCGCCGGTTCGGCCCGAGGAACATTGGATCCTGAACAGTTCTGGATAGCCTAGGTCCGCGGGGCCGAGGTGACGACGGATCTGTTCTCACCCGAATGGGATTTCTGGGCGGTCGTGGAGGAACCGGGGGGAATCGCTTCGCCGGCTGTACTTCGTGCCTTCGTTCGATCTAGGAGCAAGCTGATGGAGAGCGCCGGCCAGGCCTGGCCCCGCCTCTCGTCGTTACGGAGAACCTATGGACTTCATCCAACGGACCATTGACCTCGCGAAAGCCAATGTTGAGCAGGGTGGAAGACCGTTCGCCTGCCTCATCGTCAAAGATGGCTGGATTCTGGCCGAGGCGGTCAACCGAGTGGCGCAGACGCACGATCCGACCGCCCATGCCGAGATCTGCGCGATCCGTGAAGCCGCCGCCAAGTTGCAGTCTGAATCGTTCACCGGCTGTGAGTTTTATATTCTCGCCCACCCATGTCCGATGTGCTTGGCGGCGATGTACTACTGTAGCCCGGATCGCGTGGTCTTTATCACGACGCGCGAGGACTATTCGCGCTATTATGTGGACGACCGGAAGTACTTCACGCTCGTCAATTTCTATGATGAGGTCAGTAAGCCGTGGTCCCAACGCGCCATGCCGATGGTCTATGAGCCCCATCCCGGCGGCATCGACGTATACCGACGATGGAAGGCATTGAACGGCTGAGAAGACGCGGCTTCGGGGGTCGAAGTCGACCGGAAGCGAGTTGATGAATGTGGTCTTAGGGTTATGACTGCTGGTAAACCTCAATGCGAGCCGGCCTTGCGCATGGAGCTTGAGCGGCAGGGCTACATCGTGACGCGCTGGGTCTATCCGCCCGGCACGTACTTTCCGGATCACCATCACGAGACGGATAAAATGGATGCAGTTGTTTCGGGGCGACTCCGGGTCACGATGAAGGGTCAGGAAATCATTCTTGAGGCCGGGGACATGATCGCAGTACCACGCGGTGTCACGCACTCGGCGGAAGTCATCGGCGATGAACCGGTGATCAGCCTGGATGGAGTCAGGGGGTGAGATGAGTCTTTGGCCTCGTTCTGGTGTCATTCACGGTGCGATCCTGTTGACCGCCGTGGGCTGTTCGTTCGGTCAGACGGATGAAGCGCGTTACGATTCCTACACTGAAGCTGAGCAAGCAGGGGCGCTGTATGGCGGAGGGTATCTGCCGATGCTGCTCCCAAAGTCGGCCATTCGGATCATAGAGGAGCATAATGCGTCAACCTATCGGCAACTGGTAACGTTTGCATTTGATGAGACGGACCGCGCCGCAATAACGACCGGGTGTCGATCGGTGGGCATTGGTCAGGTCAAACCACCTCACTTGCTCCCGACCTGGTGGCCCAAGGATCTCGCTGCAGTACCTCTCTCAAACAGCCCTTACAGCTATTTCTATTGCCCAATCGACGAGGGATACCTTGCGCTTACGAAGGACACCGCGTTCTTCTGGCGTGAATAAGAATCTCCAGCCTCGCATAAGCCCACCTTAAAAGATTCTTACCTTTGATGCCGTTCGGTTGTTTTTGCCCTTGCACCACAGTTTTGATCAAACTTCAGTCGAGTTTTCGGGAGTTCGTTGACTGTGCGTGACTGTCTGATAGGCTGCTCCAGTACCTGCATTTTCGCTCGAGCAACTTCCGAGGATGGGTGTGTTTCGAAGAGCTCTGGTGATGGTTCGATTCAGGCATCGCAGGGGCGCTGTTTGCTCCGTATTGTTTCCTCGTGCTGCTTGGTGGCGCATCCTCCCCGCCTTCGGATTGAGCTTTCTCGTGTGTGGAGCCGCTTCTGTTGCTCTGGCGCAAGCTTCGCCACAAGGCAAGCGTGTGGCCCAGATAGGCTCTGCAGCCGAGAATGGCAATTCCGGCGAGTCTCCGGATCTCTCCGGCCACGTGTTCCCCTTTGAACCACAGTCAGCAACCCCGGGAGTATCTCCTGCCTCGACGGAGGCTCCGTCGGTAGGCGAGCTGCCTGAAGAGAAACCGATTCAGCCCAAGACTGAAACCTATGATTACAGCATGACCAAGGGACTCGTGCTGTTCGGCAAGGGACGGTATGAGGAAGCTGAAAAGCTCTTTCAGCGGGCAGCGGATGCCGTTCCAGATGATCTAGACGCCCTGGACTACTTAGGGCAGACCCAGCTACGCCTGAAGAAATATCACGCTGCAGAGAAGACGTTCGAGAAGTCGCTCGCGGTAAAGCCTTTTGAAGGACGAGCGCTGTTGGGGCTCGGAATCTCCCAGGCCAGCCTCGGCAAATATCGAGAGGCTGATGAGAGCCTCAAGGCCGCCGAGATCGCGACGCCGGACAATCCACTCGTCTATTACTACCAGGGACTCGTGGCGCAGAACCTCAAGGCCTATGATCGATCCCCAGCGTTGTTTTCTCGCGCCATGGCGCTCAGCCCTGACCTGACGCCTGCTGCGCGCTATTATACGGGCATGTCACATTATCAGCGGGGACTGCTGGATGAAGCTCAGAAAGAATTTGAAGCCGCCATCGCAGGAGGCGAGCCTGAATCAGAGCTCGCACGCTCGGCCAGGGAGTTCTTACGGCAACAACGCGCGGTCCCCAAAGGTCCTCGCCCCTGGGATATCAGCCTCAGCGTGAGCGGCCAATATGATTCCAACGTCGTGCTGCTGCCGGGAGGAACCCAGCCGCCGAATGAAGTGGGCATCTCGCGCAAACACGACTATGTGTCGGCCTTCTATATTCGCGGGGAGTACCGGCCCATCCAGACCAACTTGTGGACGGCCGGGGTAACGTACGGATTCTATCAAAGCCTCCACAACAAGCTGACTCTGTTCAATGGGCA
>CAZZPI010000314.1:0-3671 GCA_964655865.1 uncultured Nitrospiraceae bacterium | reverse complement strand
CCTGCGTGGGTGAATTTCCCCGCCTGATCGATTATCCCCCGGAGACCTCTGCCGACTATCCAACCGGTATCGCCTATCGTGGAACAGCCTCCTGGTATGGTCCGGGCTTTCATGGTCGCCGGACCGCCAACGGAGAGGTCTACGACATGCACAAGCTCACCGCGGCGCACCGGACACTCCCTTTGGGGAGCGTCGTGCAGGTCAGATCGTTGAGCAACGGCCGACAAGTGACCGTCCGGATCAACGATCGTGGTCCCTTTGTCAGGGGCAGGATCCTCGATCTTTCCTATGCGGGGGCCAAGGCTCTTGGCATGACCGGGAACGGGACGGATGAGGTCGAATTGCGCGTTCTTGGATTCCAGGGACAGCCGGGCGTGATGGGGGTGCTCCGAGTCCAGGTAGCCTCGTTTGGAGAGCTGGCCAACGCCACCGCCCTAAAGGAACGGCTAGAAAAGGAGTACCTGGCACCGGCGAAGCTTGTCATGGTCGACTTGCCCGAAGGGAGGCGGTACCGGGTCCAGATCGGGCAATACCAGTCAGAGCGGCAGGCTCAACTGGCTGCCGACCGCATAGCACGGGACTTGGATCTCGATCCCTTTGTCGTAAGGGATGACGGTGAGTCCCTTTGACGCTCCTACGACGGCCGTAAGCTGTCGTCCGTGGCCCCTTGTAAGATCCTTCATATTCGAGCAACCCATTGATTTTCCGTCCGCTTTTTGCACTTTCCTTGATGTAGAGAGCCGCGTGTGATAGTTGTATTGGCCTATGGATGAGAGTGGGATAGAGCGCTCGAGTCCGATCGCCCTGAATCCACAGTCTGACAGCGACCAGGATTTGCCGGTTCGACCGCCCTGGGATTCACCTTCCACACCCCCTGCGACGCGATAGATAGGCTTTCAAAATGGACATCTTGATACTGCTTTCCTTGATCCTCATGTCGGCCATTATCTCGGCCGCTGAAATAGGCTTTTTCTCTGTCAACGAGACCAGGCTCCGCGCCCTGGCCGAGGCGGGCGGAAAGCGCGCTGCCATGGCTCTTTATCTGCGGAGCAACCCCCAGCGCCTCCTCTCGACCATCATGATCGGGGATAACCTGGTCAATGCCGGCGCGGCGTCCTTTGCGACGATCATCACGATCCGATTGTTCGGTTCAGAGGCCCTGGCGATCGCCATCGGGATTCTCACCTTCGTGTTGATGATCTTCGGGGATGTGGTCCCGAAGACGCTCGCCGCCAAGTACGCAGTGCCGGTGGCTCTGACGATGGCCTATCCGATCTATTGGATCGAGTCGATGCTGAAGCCGGTGCTCTTCGTATTGGAGCCGATGATCGACAAGATTACAGGGGGAAAGGGGTTGACCGTTCCTTTTGTGACGGAGGAGGAACTCAAGATCATGCTGGACGTCGGTGGGAAGTCCGGGACCATCGAGACCGAGGAGGTCAAGATGATCAAGAACGTCTTCCAGCTCAAGGACATCACGGCTGAAGACTGCATGACGCCCCGAATCTATATGTTCGCGCTGGACGGCAACCTACGCTTAAGAGACGCGCAGGACCTCTTGTACAGATCGAAGTATTCGCGGATCCCGCTGTATGAGTCCGCGCTCGACAACATCATCGGGATTCTCTACAAGACCAAAGCCCTGACGGAGCTGGCCAAGGATCACCCCGACGTCAAGCTACGCGACATCGCGCATCCGGCCCTCTTCGTGCCGCACGTCAAATCGGCCGACGATTTGATGAAGCAGTTTCAGCAAGAGAAGCGGCACATGGCCATCGTCGTGAATGAGTTCGGCGGAGTGATGGGCCTGGTGACGCTCGAAGATCTGCTCGAAGAAGTCGTCGGCGAGATCATGGACGAAACCGACATCACGGAGGAACTCATCAAGCGCATCGGCAAAAACCAGATCCTCGTGCACGGGCGAACGGAGGTTAGGAAGATCAACGAGTTTCTCAAGGTCGAGCTAGGCGATGAGGCGGTGACGATCAGCGGCCTGATCCAGCAGGAATTAGGACGAATACCCAAAGCCGGCGAGGAGCTCGTGATCGGCAATTGCCGTCTCGTCGTCCACGAGGCCGACGTCAAATCGATCAAGAGCGTGCAGATCTACAAGAAAGAAGAGAAGCCGCCTGCCGTCGTTGAAGCGGTGGTCGGGGAACACGCGCTGCCGGTTACTCGGAGTTCAAGAGAGCACTGAACTCTTCCTCGGATATTATTGTAACTCCAAGCTTCTTTGCCTGCTCCAATTTCGAGCCTGGCTCCGTGCCTGCGACGACATAGGAGGTTTTCTTGCTAACGCTCGAGGCGACCTCCCCCCCTTGCAGTTCGACAAGCTCTCTAGCCTCTTCCCTCGTGTAGCCCATCAGCCCCCCGGTAAACACGAAAGTCTTACCCGCCAAACGGGAAGTTCCACCTCTCCGGGCGCTGGCCCCCGGGCCAGCTGGTTGAACAGACAATCCCCGCTCAAACAGTTCTTGAATGACGCGCCGGTTCCGCTCCTCCCGAAAGAAGGTTTCGAGGCTCGACGAAATCTCCGGACCGATCTCCCTGGCCTGAAGGAAGGAGGCCTGATCCGAGGCCATGATCGCCTCCAAAGTCCCGAAGCGTTTTGCCAAGACCTTGGCGATGTGCTGCCCGACCTGTCGGATGCCCAGTCCCATCAGGAAACGATCGAGCGGGACCTGTTTGCTCCGTTCGATCGCGTCCAACAGCAGGGTCGCCGAACGATCGGCAAATCCCTCCAGAGTCAGCACCTGCTCTTTTGTCAAACGGTAGAGATCCGCAAGATCGCGGACCATGCCGCGATCGACCAATTGAGCGATCGTTTTCCTGCCGAGTCCTTCGATGTTGAGCGCGTTCTTCGATGCAAAATGCTCGATGGCCCCCTTCAACTGCGCCCCGCAGGTGGTTAGCCCGACACAGTAATAGTAAGCGCCTTCGCGGGCGACGGCGGACCCGCAGACAGGACAAGTGGACGGCATGCGAAACGCCTCCCCTCTGGGCGCTCCGGGGGTGTGGATGCGTTCCGCGATGGCAGGAATGACGTCTCCCGCCCGCTCGACTTTCACGCTGTCGCCGACGCGAATGTCCTTGCGCGCCACTTCATCGGCATTGTGGAGCGTAGCCCGGCTGATCGTAACCCCGCCGACTTCGACCGGTTTGAGAAGCGCCAGGGGCGTCAACGTGCCGGTGCGTCCCACCGAGACGACGATATCCTGCACGATCGTGATTTCTTTCCGAGGAGTAAACTTGTACGCCACCGCCCACCGCGGGCTCCGCGACCTGGTGCCCAAACGGCCTTGCCAGTCCCCCCTGTTCACCTTGACCACCACGCCGTCGATCTCAAACGGCAGGGAGTCGCGGCCGGTTTCCATCCCGTGATGGAAACGAATGACTTCGTCCATGGAGGGGCACAGCCGCCGCTGTTGTGGTATCGGCAACCCCCAGGCCGCCAGCATCTCGAATTCCTCCCAATGGGTACCGGGGCTCTCACCGGTGGACGCGATGATCTCGTAACAGGTTACGACCAGCGGTCGCTCCGCCGTGATCTTCGAATCCAACTGGCGGAGCGCCCCGGAGGCGGCGTTCCGTGGGTTGGCGAATCCCTCTTCCCCCCGTTCGGTGATTCGTCGATTCAGGGCCTGAAAATCATCCAGGCGCATGTACACCTC
>CAZZPI010000313.1:0-3673 GCA_964655865.1 uncultured Nitrospiraceae bacterium | reverse complement strand
GTCGCCGGAGAAGGTCTGCGCGCCGTTGCCAACGACCGTGGTGATGATCCCCGTTTTTCGGTCGACCTTCCGAATGCGGTTGCTGCCGGAGTCGCAAATGTACAGATCGTTGTTCGAATCGAAGGCGACGTCCAACGGCAAATAGAGCCCCGCTTCTCCGCAGGGCCCCGAGTCTCCGCTGTAGCAGGTTTCGCCGATCCCGGCGTAGTTGTGGATCGTCCCTTCTTGAAGATGAATGCGTCGTACCCGATCTGAGCCGGACTCCGCGACGTACAGCCACTGCTCCGTTTTGTCGAGCGCGACGTGATGAGGCAGCGGAATCCCCGCCTTCACTCCAGGCTTGCCGTCGCCGGTGCTTCGTGCCTTGCCGTTGCCGGCGAAAGTCTGGATAGAGCCGCTGGCTAACGAAAGATACGTGCCGATGACCGCGCCTTCGGGAGCGTTTGATTTCACGGGGGCCTCCGCTTTATTCACATCTAGCCGCGAGGCGCCTGCGACGCCGCCGCAGCCGGCTGCTCCACCGTCGGCATGACGGTCGGTGCGGCCGGCGCCGGTTGAGCCGGCAGCGACTGGGCAGAAGCCGCTGCGACTTGCTGCGCTTGTGCCTGGGCCTCAGCTTCGATTTGATCCGCTTCGTGCACAGACTTCTTGAACCCTTTGATGGCCTTCCCGAGCCCTTCTCCGAGCTGCGGCAGCTTCCCCGCCCCGAAGATGATCAGCACGATGACGAGGATGAGTATCAATTCTGTGAACCCAAGACTCCCAAACATAGTGTGCGTCTCCTTGTGGTCAAATAGTCAGTGGGACGTTCCCTCTTTGGTTCTTTTTGCAAACCGTTCTTTCAACCGCTGCCGCGCTTCTTCCGCTTGCTCGAACATCTTACACTTGTCATAGACGCTGATCAGGTTGTAGTAGGCCAGCGGCTCATCCGGGTTGTGCTCGACCGCGCTCTCCATCACTTTGATGGCCAGATCGCTCTTCTTGTGATTCATTGCGACCTCCATCAGCTTGAAGCTCGAGTCCAGGTGCTTCGGATCGAGCTCCAGCGTTCGCAGGTAGCACTGAATCGCCATGTCGATCGTGTTGTAGTCCGACACCTGGGGATTGTCGAGCTCCACGTACACGTTCGCCAGGTTGTACCACACGATCGGGTCCTCAGGCGTGATTTCGATGAGCCGCTCAAAATACTTGCGCGCCTCCATGTACTGCTTCTTGTCTGCGCAGAGCCGTCCCAAATTGAATAGGGCCAACACATCGTGAGGGAACACATCCAACGCATGCTTGAATTCAGCCTCGGCCTCATCGTTCATGTTCTTGGTCGCGTAGATGGTGCCGAGGTTCGAATAGTACATAGCCAGCGAGCGATTCATCTCGCTCCGCAGCCCCTCGGCCATCTCGATGGCTTTCTTGACCTCTACGAGGGCATCGTCGAGACGGCCCTTGCTGAAGTACAGCTCGCCCAAGCGGCATCGAGCCTGGAAATCATCCGGTTCCGTGGCGAGGAGCTTCTCGATCTCGGCAATTTCCTCGTCCGGCGACAGAGGCTGATCCCCCGGATCGACCGTGCCGGTTTTTTGCTCCACATTCGGTGAGGCTGAGGATTGATCTTGTGTGCTCATAGCATATCCTTATTGCGTGAGAAGCTTCGTCACGTGGTATGCTCCGCAACTAACGGTCCTGTCGGCTCGGTCAGAGGGGCTCCCCTCCGGCTGTCCTGCTGGGAAGCGAGAGCCGGCCTTCGGTCCATGTTGACCAACAGCAGGCCGAGCACCACCATCAGCGTTAAATGAGACAGTTGAAGCGCGTAGCCAGCGATGAACATCAGGCCGAGCCCATAGCCGGCCAGTTGTCCCGTAGTCACAAGCTTGATGACCGTATACGCCCAACATAACAAGCCGGCGACGTAGAAGGCAAAAGGCAGGTAGAACGTATAGCCCATGCCCATCTGGAAGATCCAACTGATCCCTTGCCCGCCCTTGCGAACCGCGAGCGCCGTGGAGGGATCGTAGAGTTCTAGGAAATAGTCCAAGAACAGCAAGGCTACGAAGACCAGGCCGCCGACGGTCCAGAACCACACGGCCCGTCGGCGTTGTTGCCGATTCTTTGTGCGAAACGAGACACCTCTCCCGTAGGCCCAAACTACCAAGACACTCGCCAGCACCATCATCGCTTCGCCCGCTCGATTGAACTCATACACCAGAGGGGGAGGTGTATACATGCCGAGCCATCCATAGAGGGTCGACATGGTCTGGTAGTAGAGCCATCCGGAGATGCCGAGGAAATAGGCGAGCATGAAGGCACGTTGGCTCCACTGGGCGTGCCCGACAAGATAGTCGCCCGCCAAGAGCGTGACGATCGCAAAGGAAACAATGTTGTAGATGATCGAGCGGACCATGCCGGAACCGAAATCGACCTGCAGCAGCTCGATCGCGAGAAAGCCGACCGTCAATAACAGGAGCAGTGCGACCAGGGGAACCAGGATTCGATCGACGCTGTGCCTCGTCTTCAGGGCGACTTTGTTGATCAGGAGTATCCCGAGGGCCAGAAAAATCGATAACGCCGTCAGGTTCAACAGCGTAAACCCAAGCGACGACAGAGCCTTGAACCCCACGCGCACCGACTCGTATTGTTGGGCTACTTTTCCGAAGTGCATGCCCAGTCGCGAGATCAGACGGTAGAGGATCAGCTCGAACAGTCCCGCCAACAGAACCAGCTTGATGGTGTATTCGAACAGGAGTCCCTGCTCCTCGACTCGCCCCTGTCCTCGCTCTGTTGTCGATGCCCCAAGCTCCACTGAAGTCTTCCTCCCGGACCGTTCGTACCGGCGGTAAGGGATCATCATTATAGCGACGCCGGAAAAACCGGGTCAACGTCGCGCGGGCTTGGGTTCACGAGCCTGCCGGCTGGGGAATCCGTCCCGCTTGGCTGCCGGCTTCTGCGATATACAACAACCCGTCCGCCATCGAGTAGTTGAAAGGCAGCTCGCAGACCACTTCGCTGATCTTCTCGTAGACGTATTGATACAACTTTTCGGATTGGTCCGGCGTCATCCCATCCTGCACTTCATAGAAGAAGCCGAGACTCAGATCCTCCGCCGATGGACGCATGATGCGTCTGACCCCATACGCCGCCGGATCGCTCATGATCGGGGCTTCCTTTTCCAGATCGAAGAGGCATGGCTGACACGAAAACCCGAAAGATTCATTGAGCTTCCTGTTCTGGACGATGAAGTTCATCGTCTCCAAGGCTTCTTCCTCCGTTTCCGTCGGGAACCCGACGATGATGTAGCAGTGCACGGCCATTCCCAGATCGACGCAGTCCTCGGTGATCCGGCGCACGTTCTCCTGCTTGATGCCCTTCTTCATGAAATCCATCACGCGTTGATTGAACGATTCGAGACCGAACACGATCTTCAGGCAGCCGGCATTCTTCATCAGGGCTAGCAGCTCCCGTGAGAGGTTCTTCTCGAAGCGCATTTCGCAGGTCCAGTGTGCATTCAGATTCCGCTGAATCAACTGCTGGCAAAGCCGCTTGGTCGGAGAGAGCGCCAGGCACTCGTCCGTAAAGAAGAAGAAATTGACCTTGTAGCGCTCTTGCAACCAGGCCAGGTCGCTGACCGTCCGATCCGGGTCCTTTTGGCGGAAGTTTTGATGATCCAGGGTCAGCGCACAAA
>CAZZPI010000312.1:0-3674 GCA_964655865.1 uncultured Nitrospiraceae bacterium | reverse complement strand
TCCGTTCTTCCTCGGTTTCAATACCCCTCAGCGGAAGTCGCCGACGCTCCGCCGAGCCGACCATGGCCGTCACTTCCACGAAAAACCGCTCTCGCCCCAGATGGCATTCAAGATCGGCGGTTCGCGCTTGCGATTCGGGCAGGAAGCCGACGCGGGCGCCGACGCGGATCAACAGGGTGGCGAGTTCCAGTTCAGCCAGCGCCGATTCCTGTACGCCGGGATCCCGATGGCTCAGCCGATGAATGAGTCGTCCCAACCGGAGTTGGCTCGATCGGTCGGCGCAATGACGATTGAGCGTCGACCAGCGCTCTTCCGCCTCCGGGGACAACCCAATCCGCTGTCGTGACCAGGTCTCCGCGCGGAAGACGCCCTGAGATTCCCGCAAGCAGGATACCAGTCGCAGTGTCCGTCGTGATCGCCATCGCGCCATGAGTGACTCCGATGCGTGTCTCGTAAAGCTGAGGCGGAAGTTCTACACCGCCCCTGCCTCCTCGTCTTCGCTCGACGACTGCACTAGGAGTTCCGGCTGATGTTTGGCGATCTCTTCGTAGAGCTCGTCCAGCCATCGTCCGGCACAGCCAAGCACCTCGCGGACCAACGGTTCAGGCTGTCCCGTCTGTTTGATCGTCCATTGGGAGACATATTCCAGCAACGAGTCCCGCTCAAATTGCCTCGAGGTTTGCGTCGCCAAAGCGGTCAACTCTCCGAGGCCCGTCTTGAGGATCTCGGCCACCGTCTCACGGCCGTACGAAGTGCTGGCGGTCACATACTGGATGGCACGTTGAAGCTCTTGATCTGTCATGGTCGTGAAGCGCGGGCGAGAGAATTGTAGCACTCCTGCGGAGGCCGCACCACAACATCTGCGGAGGAGCGCACAAGGGAATTGACCCGACACATCTCATCAAGAATGGTATGATCATCACCTAGAGCCGCTTGAACCAAGGAGACTGGTTGTGGGTAGATCTGTTGCTCGGGTGAGCAAGACCGCTCATCGTTCATCCTATCCCGTGAAGACCGTTCCCGACCGATGGGACCTCTCTCACCTGATGCGCGACCCCTCGCAGGAATTGGAGCCACGCCTAAAACGTCTTGAGGACAAGGTTGCTGAGTTCGAGCAGGCTCGGACCCGGTTGACACCGGCTTTAGCCTCCGATGAGTTCACGGCGCTGCTCGACCTGTCTCAAGGTATCGCCACCGACTCTTCGAAACTGGGCGCTTACGCCTATCTATGGTTTTCGGAAAACACGACAATGCAGGAGGCCCGGTCTTTCAAAGCCAGGGTCGAGGAACGGTTGATCGGACTGAACAACCGGTTGCTGTTTTTTGAACTGTGGTGGCAAGGGGTCGACGAAGACACCGCGGCCCGTCTCTCGCAGGCCTCCGGAGATCTTCGCTATCACCTCGAGACCATCCGGCGATTCAAGCCGCACACGCTTACCGAACCGGAAGAGAAAATCGTCAACCTCAAGAACATCACCGGCCGCAGCGCCGTCAACACGCTCTACGACATCGTCACCAATGCCTTTTCGTTCACTCTCCGAATCAACGGCAAGCGGAAAACGTTCAACCGCGAAGCGCTGACGGCGTACCTGCGCCGCCCGGCGGCGAAGCTTCGCGAAGCGGCCTATCGCGAGCTCTTCCGGGTTTATTCAAGCCACCATGACCTTCTTGGCGAACTGTACAAGACCCTCGTCAGCGACTGGAAGTTGGAAAATCTCCAGCTCCGCCGCTATTCCTCCCCGATCGCCGCCCGCAATCTCGGCAACGACGTCCCTGATGCGGCGGCCGATGCGCTTCTCTCCGTCTGTCACCGGAACGCCGAGGTGTTTCAGCACTATTTTCGGTTGAAGGCGCGGCTGTGCGATATCAAACCCATGACTCGGTACGACATCTATGCCCCTCACAAGGCCGAAATCAAGAAATACCGCTATGAGTCCGCCGCGCAACTGGTGTTGACCTCCTACCGCTCGTTCTCACCGGCCATGGCGGACTTAGTGGAACGGGTGTTCGCCGATCATCACATCGACGCGCCGACCAGGCCCGGCAAAATGAGCGGGGCGTATTGCTACAGCGTGGTCCCCGACATGACCCCGTACGTCATGCTCAATTTCACAGGGGAAGCGCGCGACGTCGCCACGATGGCCCACGAGCTCGGCCACGCGGTTCATGGGATGATGGCCGGTCACCACTCTATCTTTACGTTTCACGCGACCTTGCCGTTGGCCGAAACGGCGTCCGTCTTCGGCGAGCGCATCCTGTCCGACACTCTGATGTCGCAGGAGCGGGATAAACGCGTCCGTCAAGCCCTCTTGGTGGCTCAACTGGACGATATCTATGCCACGGTCGTACGCCAAGCCTACTTCGTTCGGTTCGAGCGGATTGCGCACCAGATGATCGCAGACGGCGCGAACGTTCAAGATCTCGCCCAGACCTACCTGGCCGAGTTGCGCCAACAATTCGGCAAGGCCGTCCGTGTGCCTGACGAATTTCGGTGGGAATGGCTGACCATCCCCCATCTCTACGCGAGCCCGTTCTACTGCTATGCGTACTGTTTCGGCAACCTGCTGGTCCTGGCCTTATACCGGATGTACCAACGAGAAGGGGCGCCATTTGTGCCCAAGTATCTGAAGCTACTCGCAGCCGGCGGCGCTCAATCACCGCGCGAAATTCTCTCCATGGTGAACGTAGACATCTCGGACGAGGCGTTTTGGCAATCTGGCTTCGACACAATCCGCCGTATGGTAATGGAGCTTGAACGTACGATCTCATGAGGCCGCCTTACCGAGACCACGGTCCTTGACCTGCGAAAGCCGTGATTGCGCCTTGATTGCCGTGTATGAGAGTCTATGAAGTTTGTTCTGCCGTCCAAAGTGCGGGAATGCATCCATCGGCTTGACCGCACCAACCACTTCCGCCTCTACAAGATAGTTTCGGGCAGGGACCCCCGCGAGCCCGGATTGTAGGGCGGACGGATCAATCATTCGACTGCCCCGTCCTTCGACTCGACGGCTCAACTGAGCTCGCCGAAGTCTGAGGTTGCCAAAGTCCGAGAGGGGCTTGCTCAGGATTGATGCAGAGCGGCGCCCTTCGATAACCTCAGGGTGCCCCGAGCGTCGAGAGGCGCCCGTGACCCCGCTCTTCCGAACGGGCCGTGCCCTGCGACCCCACGATCCAACTCGGGTGCTGAGCCCCGAACCACTGCGCTCAAAGGGATGAGTCGGCCGAGCCAGGCGCTGGCGAAGCGCTAATTTCCCGCTTGACAGGTTTCGCGGGCTCCGCTAGAATTGGATTATTGAGAACGCTTCTCATAATCGTTAACAATCAACCCTAAAGGAACAAAAGCATGTTTCTTTGCTTATGCCAGGGGATTACGGAAGCGGATGTGCGGGCTGCCGGTCGAGCCGGGTTAGTGACGCCTTGTCAACTGATCGAGGAGTTCGTCCTGAAGAAAAGAGACTGCTGCGGTCGTTGCGTGAAAAACGTTCACGAGTTCGCAGCAATCGCAAGGTGCGCGGCTGACGTTTCGTGCCCCGCCACGGGCCAGTCCGCACAAGCCATCTGAGTCTTGGTTATGGCGCACCCGACACCCCTGGCACCTGGGCTACATTTCCTGCTTTGATCATCCTCGTCACCTCAGCTACTCTTCGGCCGAGACTTTGCGCATCGCTGAGTTC
>CAZZPI010000311.1:0-3679 GCA_964655865.1 uncultured Nitrospiraceae bacterium | reverse complement strand
CTAGTCGAATACTCATTCCTCCTTTGTAAGACCCCGCTTGCTCCCCCGACTACCTCCCAGCACCACGGAGGTCGCCCATGTCTACGTCCACCCACTACGACATCATCATCGGCACCACTCCGGGCGGAGGGACGCTCGCCTACAAGCTGACGCCGTCGGGCCAAGAAAATCCTGCGACTGGTGAGTAGGAAACGGATCGGGGTAGAGAGGAGAAACGTTGACGCGGTCTGTTAGCGCCGGCCTTTCCTGGCCCGTCGAGTCGAGCTCCGTACCCCGCTCGATCTGCGAGCGGAGAGCCATTTCTTGAACGAGGTTTGGCTTTCACCTGAGGGTTTGCCGGCCAGGAGGCCCTCGACGCTGATGTCCTCATCGAGTTTGTTCCAGTGAATGCCGTGTCCGCGTCCGATCAATCGCCAGTTCCTGCGTTCTGATGGTGTCGCATGGACGAGTCGAGGGAACCAGGCGAGCGGCACCGACAGGCTTCGCCTGTCACTGAGTTCTACCGTCAATGTGTCCTCGGTTACCGTTACTGTTTCCGCCACTGGAACTGCGATGTTACCTGTCGAAGTATTCATCCCAAGCCTCCCGCTGACTCCCTCAGAAATGTCGGCATGTATGTGAATTCATCAAAATCGGCTCATCTTAACAGGGCAGCTGGGCGAATCTGAAGTAATCTGCGGCTTCTACGCTGAGGGACCGGCCAATTTCCGCCCGCCTTTCTCTGTGTAAGGACTTGCCTGAACGGGCGACTACGCTTCGTATACGGAGGTCCCCCATGTCTATGGCCACCCATTACGACATCATCATTATCGGCAGCGGTCCGGGCGGGGGGACGCTGGCGTATAAGCTGGCGCCGTCGGGGAAGAAAATCCTTCTGCTCGAACGGGGGGGCTATCTCCCACGTGAGAAGGACAACTGGAGCTCCAAAACTGTCTTTATAGACAACAAGTACAAGGCCAAAGAAACCTGGCACGACAAAGACGGAAACACATTCCATCCCGGCATCCACTACTATGTGGGCGGGAACAGCAAGGTCTATGGCGCGGCGCTGCTCCGCATGCGGGCGCAGGATTTCGGCGAGGTGAAGCACCACGGAGGTATCTCCCCGGAATGGCCGATCCGTTACGACAATCTCGAACCCTATTACACGCAGGCCGAGCACCTGTATCACGTGCACGGCAATCGTGGTGAGGATCCAACCGAACCAAAGGCCAGCGCGCCCTACAAGTATTCGGCGCTCACGCATGAGCCGCGCATTCAGCAACTGCATGATGACTGGACGAAGTGCGGCTATCGGCCGTTCCACCTGCCGGTCGGTGTGATGCGGAACGAACAGCAGCCAGAAAAGGGCGCCTGCATCCGCTGCAATACTTGCGACGGTTATCCTTGTCTCGTGAATGCCAAGGCCGACTCGCAGGTGGTTTGCGTCGATCCGGCGCTGAAGTATAAAAACGTGTCATTGGTCACTGGTGCATTGGTCATTAGGTTGGAGACAAGCGCTTCGGGAAGAGAAGTGACGGGCGTCGTGGTCGAACGGAACGGGCAGGTGGAAACATACATGGCCGATATCGTCGTGGTCTCCTGCGGCGCGATCAACTCCGCGGCCCTCCTGCTCAAGTCCGCCAACGATAAACATCCAAACGGCCTTGCCAACTCATCCGATCTCGTCGGTCGGCACTACATGTGCCACAACAACTCCGCCATGCTCGCCATCTCGAAGACGCCCAACCCGACGGTCTTTCAAAAGACCATCGGCTTGAACGACTTCTATCATGCGTCCGCCGACTGGGATTTTCCGATGGGCCATATTTCTATGATCGGCAAGTCGGACATGGACACGCTCCGGGCCGGGGCGCCGGCCTTCGCGCCCGGTTTCGCGCTCGACCAGATGGCCAAACACTCGCTCGACTTCTGGATGACTTCGGAAGATCTGCCCGATCCCAACAACCGTGTGCTGGTCGGGAAGGACGGCAACATCGCGCTGCACTATACGGAGAACAATCTCGAAGCCCATCGCCGGTTGGCCGCCAAGCTCAAGAGCATGCTGAACCACATCGGCTGCGAAGACCATTTGCTGCCGACGCATCTCTATCTTGGGAAGAAGATCCCCATCGCCGGAACCGCGCACCAATGCGGCACGGTACGGTTCGGCCGCGATCCGAAGACCTCCGTACTCGACGTGAACTGCAAAGCGCACGATCTGGACAATCTCTATGTCGTCGATGCGAGCTTCTTCGTCTCCAGCAGCGCGGTGAATCCCTCGCTGACGATCATCGCGAATGCGCTGCGAGTGGGCGAGCACCTGCTCGCAAGGCTGGCGTGAAGCGTCATGGGTGATGCGTAACCCCCCTTACCCTTCCCTCTCCCCTGGGGGGAGAGGGCTGAGGAGAGGGGAGATGCGACGAAGTTTCTATGAAACTGAGTTCGTTCAAACTGCTTGCCTTTCTTGCCGTAGCACTTGTTTGCCTTTCTGCGGTTGCATTCGGTCAGCAGGAAGCCGGAAAGCCCGTCGCCGTGCAATCCGTCTCCGCGGTCGGTTTTACCGTATCCGACATGGATCGTTCGGTCGCGTTTTATCGGGACGTGCTCACGTTCAAGCCGGTCAGCGACGTGGAAGTGGATGGGCCGGAGTACGATCGCCTCTGGGGTGTCTTCGGTGTGCGGGCGCGAGTCGTGCGGATGCAGCTAGGCGAGCAGCAGATCGAACTGACGCAGTTCCTTTCTCCTCCCGATGTCAGGCCCATCCCAGTCCCTTCGTATAGTAACGATCTGTGGTTCCAACATTTCGCGATTGTCGTGCGTGACATGGAGGCGGCTTGGGAGCAGCTCCGCAAGCATCATGTCCGGCTGATTTCGCCGCGGCCGCAGACTATCCCCATCTCTAATCCCGCTGCTGCCGGCATTAAGGCCATTAAGTTCCGCGATCCTGATGGACATAATCTTGAACTGCTTTGGTTCCCGGACGGCAAGGGAAATCCCGTCTGGAAAAGAGCGGGTGGGGAGTTGTTTCTCGGCATCGACCATACGGCGATGACGGTGCGGAGCACGGAGAGCAGCATCAAGTTCTATCGCGATCTGCTGGGTCTTACCGTGGCAGGCGGTACGCTGAACATGGGAACGGAACAGGAACATCTCGACAGTCTGCCCGGCGCCCGTGCGCGCGTGACCGGCCTGGCTCCCAAGATGGGCCCGCCCGGTGTGGAGTTTCTGGAATACGAATTGCCGACAGCAGGCCGACCTATCCCGTCTGATTCACACCCGACCGATCTCTGGCATTGGCAGACGACACTGATCGTGCCGGATGCAGAGGCTGCTGCCGCAACGCTCAACGGCACCGCCCACATGGTCTCCGCCGGCGTGGTGACGTTGCCGGACAAGACATTAGGATTCTCCAAGGGCTTTCTTGTCCGCGATCCGGACGGGCACGTGATGCAGGTTGTATCTGAATGATGAAAGGCAGATGGCTCCCCCCTCACCATTCCCTCTCCCCCTGCAAGGGGGAGAGGATCAAGGTGAGGAGGTGATTCGCGAGATACGGGCTACGAGATCATGGCTGGATGGCTCAAGATCGTGCTGCTGATCGTTGTCGTTGGAGGCTCGCTCGTCCTCGGCTGGCAAGTGGACTTCGAGCGCATATTGAACCCCGGCCATTTGGCGGAGATGCTCCAATCGTTAGGCC
>CAZZPI010000310.1:0-3731 GCA_964655865.1 uncultured Nitrospiraceae bacterium | reverse complement strand
CACGGAGACGGAGCTGGCGGCCATGGCGGCGGCCGCAATCATGGGGTTGAGCAGCCATCCCCAAAGAGGATAGAACAGCCCTGCCGCCACCGGGATACCTACCATATTATAGATGAAGGCGAAAAACAGGTTTTGTTTGATATTGCGCATCGTCGCTCGGCTGAGGCGGACCGCCCTCACAACGCCGCGCAAGTCTCCCTTCATCAGGGTGATGCCGGCGCTCTGGATGGCCACATCCGTTCCCGTCCCCATCGCGATGCCGACATGGGCTTGCGCCAGAGCCGGAGCGTCATTCACCCCGTCGCCGGCCATGGCCACCACATGCCCCTCCGTCTGAAGGCGCTTGATCACTTCGCGCTTCTGCTCGGGCAGGACGTCGGCGATGACCTCATCGATGCCCAGCTCGCGGGCGACGGACTCGGCCGTCGCCCGATGGTCTCCCGTCAGCATCGCGAGACGCACACCCTCACGGCGCAACAGAGCCACCGCATCACGACTCGAGGCTTTGACGCGATCCGCCACTCCCAGGAGGCCGGCCAATCGGCCGTCGAGCGCGACGAACATGACCGTCTGGCCCGCGCGCCTCCACTCATCAGCGACGGCGGGCCAAGCGCCGAGCGGCTGATTCTTCCGGTCGATGCGTTCTTCGAGGAGCGGCTGCGTCCCCACCAGCACGGCCCGACCGGAAACCTGTCCGATGACTCCTTTGCCGGGGACCGCCGTAAAGGCCTGCGCAGGCTCGAGTTTCAGTTGTCGGGCCTCAGCCGCCTCGACTAATGCCGCCGCGAGCGGATGTTCGCTGCTTCGCTCCAGACTCGCCGCGAAACGGAGCACCTCGTCTTCCTGACTGCCCTCCAGCGCGCGCACCTGTTGGAGGCTCGGCTTGCCTTCGGTCAAGGTGCCCGTCTTGTCGAACACCAACAGCGTGACCTTGCCGAGGACTTCGAGCGCTTCGGCGTTCTTGATCAGCACGCCGGAAGTCGCCCCACGGCCGGTTCCGACCATGATGGACATCGGCGTCGCCAGACCGAGGGCGCAGGGACAGGCAATGATGAGCACGGACACCACGCTGAGTAAGGCGAAGGCCAGCTTGGGCTCCGGTCCCCAGACGGCCCACAGGAGACCCGCCAGGATCGCGAAGGCGACGACGGCGGGAACGAAGTAGGCCGCTGCGACATCAGCCACCCGCTGAATGGGGGCACGGCTTCGCTGCGCATCACTGACCATACGTACGATCTGGGCCAGCACGGTATCTGCTCCCACTCGTTCGGCCTCCATCACAAACCCGCCGGACCCATTCATCGTCCCGCCGACCACGTGGGCCCCGGGATGTTTCTCGACCGGCACCGGTTCCCCGGACAACATCGATTCGTCCACGGAGGAATGGCCTTCGACGACTTTCCCGTCCACCGGCACTGTTTCCCCCGGCTTCACGCGCAGGCGGTCCCCCACATGGACGTGATCGAGCGGAATGTCCGCTTCGCGACCATCCGGATGGATGACGTGCGCGGTTTTCGGCGATAACCTGAGCAGCGACTTGATCGCACCGGAGGTCCGACTGCGGGCCCGCAGCTCGAGCACCTGCCCCAACAAGACCAGGACGGTTATTACGGCAGCAGCCTCGAAATAGACAGGCACCGTCCCATCAGGAGACCGGAAGGAGGCGGGGATCAAACTCGGCGCGACCGTCGCGAGCACGCTGTACCCGAAGGCGGTGCCGGTTCCGAGCGCAATCAGCGTGAACATGTTCGGGCTGGCGTTGCGAATCGATTGCCACCCGCGCTCGAAGAAAGGTCGTCCCCCCCACAGCACCACGGGAGTCGCCAGAACCAACTGCACCCATGACAGTCCGAGACCTCGAACGGTTTCCGGGACCGACCGACCGGGCATCATGTCGGACATGGCCAGCACGAAGACGACGAGCGCCGGGACAAGGCACCACCAGAAGCGGCGCGCCATATCGTCCAGCTCCGGGTTCGTTTCCTCGTCGATCCTAACCGTTCTCGGCTCCAATGCCATTCCGCAGATCGGACAGGAGCCTGACTCCGGCTTGACGACTTCCGGATGCATCGGACAGACGTACTCCGTCTTCGTCGTGGCCGGAAGGACCGAGGCCGGCTCGAGCGCCATGCCGCATTTCGGACAGGGCCCGGGCTTGGTCTCGTCGACTTCCACGCACATGGGGCAGACATATTGGGCCTTGCCCCTCGGAGTCCTCGCTTCGCGAGAGGATGGTGTCTTCCTCGCCTGGAGGAATTGCTCCGGATCGGTTCGGAACTCGGCGTGACAACCCTGAGAGCAAAAATAATAGGTGGTGCCCTTGTAGGTATGCGACCCGGCCGACGTCGCCGACTGGACCGTCATGCCGCACACCGGATCGACCGCCTCAGTTCCAGTCGCACCCCCCGGCGCCGGCGCCATCATCGGAAGCGTTTTCTTCCCGGATGGCATGTGCAACATCACCGGCGATTGTGCCTTCGTATAGCGCTCAGGATCGGCTTGGAAGCGGTGGCGGCAGGAGAGGGCGCAGAAGTAATAGGTCTGACCCTTGTACTCGAGACTTCCCGCCGCCGTCGCCGGCTCGACCGTCATGCCGCAAATAGGATCAATCGCCATCTTACCTCGGAAGGAGTGCTGAGTGTTGAGTCCTGAGTTCTAAGTTTTCGGACTCACCTTAGATTCAGCACTCAGAATTCAGCACCCGGAACGTTTTGTGTTTATCGTTTCGCGTCCACACCGAGAATGCTTTGGATCACAGTCCTGACGTTTTCGTAGTTCATGTTCTCCCCATCGATCTTGATGTTCCCGTCGAGCAGGATGGCCGGCGTCGATTGAACCTTAATCCGTTCCCCCCATCGTCTTCCGTCTTCGAAGGCTTTGGCCGGTTTGCCGGTAGCCAAGCCTTCCTCAAATGAAACCGGGTCCAACCCCACCTCTCGGATCAACACCGCGCGGATTGTCCGATCCAGAATGGTGACCTTGTCTTTGTGGATCGTGCGGAAGAGGACCTTCCTCATTTCATCGCCCTTCCCCATCATCTTGGCCTGCTCATACATATCGAACGCGGTGGGGAGCTTACCCTGGATGACGGGGAATCCGACCATCGTCACATCGAGCTTGTTCCCGAACTCCTTCTGCAAGTTCGGAAGGCCGGATTCTTCAAACATGTGGCAATGAGGACAGTAAAAATCCGCAAACTCAACGAGCTTGACTTTCCCCGGCGAATGCGTCGATGGCTCGTTGAGTAGCTCGTACTTCCCTTTCAGCTCGGGCTTCGCTGCGACTGCAGCCGCCGCCATAAGCAGCACCGCAGATATGACAAATCCCAGGGCAAGTATCGCTCTTTGTATGTGCACAGGCGCCTCCTTCATCGCTGTCTCCTTCATGCTGCGTCGCCGTTGCTCGGGTGAGCGCTTCATTATAATCGATGCGCCGTCGCCTTGTCCGTCTGTTATAATTCCGCCATGTTTCACGGTCGATTGCTCGTTGCGGCGATGGGGATGACGGGAGGCATGCTTGTGCTCGGTTGCGCCACGCCGCCCGGAGGATCGGACGAGGTCTACAGTTCCCCGGACCGGCCCACCTTCACTCAGATCAAGGCAGCCCCGGACTCATACAAACGTCACACGGTGACATGGGGCGGGGAAGTCTTGGCCGCCAAGCGGCTCAAGGAGGGGACGCGGATCGAGATCTTGCAACTCCCCTTGGATTCCTCGGAGCATCCTGCCGAG
>CAZZPI010000309.1:3471-3758 GCA_964655865.1 uncultured Nitrospiraceae bacterium | reverse complement strand
ATTGTGAAACGCTACCAGGAAGTCACGTATGTGTACCGGGAGCGGAGTGAAGGCGTGTCGAAGGCCAGGAATACCGCTATTCGCGCGACGACCGGACGGTATATCGCGAACCTCGACTGTGACGATGTATGGTATCCGAACAAGTTGGCTTTGCAGGTGCCGATCCTTGAGCAATGTTCGGAGGTCGGTGTCGTCTATTGCGATCAAGAATGGGTGGATGAAGAAGGGCGGACCGTGAAGATCGTCCGCTGTTCGAATTGGCCCAAGAGTTGGGAAAAGTACTTCTA
>CAZZPI010000309.1:0-3461 GCA_964655865.1 uncultured Nitrospiraceae bacterium | reverse complement strand
GGGGGCACAATGTGGGACCTTCCACCATGGTCGTGCGCAAGGATCTGCTCGAAAAGGCGGGCCTCTACGACGACCGCCTCTACGCGAATGAGGACAAGGACCTCTGTATTCGCCTGTACGACCTCTGTCGATTCCGATGTGTACCACACCCGTTGATCAAGCGGCGACTCTCCCGTACGGCGTATGATGTCCGCCACGCTCAGCGGGAGGAAGTGCTCGGGTCCGCCGTGATCTTACTCGAAAAGTTGGAGAGTCGCCCTCTTACTTGCGCTCAGCGACGGTATCTGGATCGCGAATGGAGTTACCACTTCTCGAATATGGGCAAGCATCTCATGGGCAAGGGACAACGTCTCGCCGCCATCACACGCTTCGCGAGAGCGATCCGGCGAGACCCCTTCGTGGCCAAGACCTACGGACGGGTGCTCCGATGCCTGTTGGGGTTGAGCTAACCCGCGTCAATACCGGCATGCAAGCGAAGAGACGATCACTATGCTGAGCCTCATCGTCGCGGTCCATAACCAACTGGGCCACAATCAATTGTTCGTGGAGGGCATTCGTCGGTACACGACCGGCGCCTACGAAATGATCGTAATCGACAATCACTCGACGGATGGATCGAGCGAGTTTTTCGAAGCCGCCGGCTGCCGAGTGATCCGCAATCGCGTGAACCTCTGCTACCCGGAATCGATGAACCTCGGCATCCGCGAGGCGAAGGGAGAGTTTCTCTGTCTCATCAATAACGATCTCTATGTGGGCCCGAATTGGAACGGCATCCTCATCGACGCCATGAGCGCGTATGGCTTGGACGTCGTCTCTCCGCTGGGAGTCGAGATGATGCCGACGCCGGAGCTGACCAACTGGCTGCATGATCGATGGGCGGCGATCGGACGCGGACGTCTGTCCACCGGCAAGGGGGAAGCGCAATTGCGCCGGATGATCCGCCAGATGTACGGAGATTGGGAAACATTTTGCCGTGAGATACAACGGTCCTTCGGCGGACTGCTGTTCGACGGTCTGCACGGGGCCTGCGTGATGATGAGGCGTTCGGTGATCGATAGGATCGGGTACCTGGATGAGCGACTCCAAGCCGCCGACTGGGATCTCTATTTCACGCTGCGCAAGCGGGAGGAAGAAAAACGCGACGTGCGTCGCTACATGATGGTGGGCGGTGCCTACGTCCACCATTTTGTCAGAGCTACGATGAAGGGCCGTAGAGAGCCGTTCGCCTGTACCCATCCCCGGTTGTCGATCGACGAGAAGTGGACCAGTGAGGAGCGGACGCGGCTGACCTTTCGATCGACCGCAGGGCCGACGACAGACGAGTCCGCCGTATCCGCGATTTCCAGGCGGGTCAGAAAATTGCTCTCCAAGGTGTTCCGACAGGTCGATTGGGTCCTTTCCCGGCGATGGCTCTGGCAAAGCCCGGACACTATCCTCGGGATGTATCGCCGCAAATTCCAGATGCTTGCCCCGCGAGTGTGACTCCTCTCACTGAAATTAAGTCGGCCCCGCAAGCGATGAAGGTTCGCTCACGATCCGCGACGGTGGTATGCAGATGAACGTGGTTGCGTCGCTTTCCACATATTCCCTATCGACTCCCGTCGAGAAATTGGATCGGGCTACCTGGTACGCGCTGGTCCTGACGGTGCTCTCCATTCCGTTTTCGGAAACGGCGAAGAGCGTGCTCTATGTCGCCGCAGTGCTGCTGTGGCTTCTGAAGATGGCGGCTCTTCGGGATTTCCGCATCAAGGTGACGTGGATTGGATGGTTTTTCCTCGGATGGCTGGCGGCGGTCTTCTTGAGCTCGCTCGGCTCTTCCTGCGGCATCTTCAAAGGCGTGCGCGATGTCCTCATGTACACGGTCTTTTTCTTCCTCGTCGTCAACATGCTCGATAGCCTTCAGAGAGTCCGGACCCTGCTGTGGGCCGTGCTCGGGGGAATCGCGCTCGGGGATCTGTACGGCTTGATCCACTATCTGGTCCTGCCACAGTTCGTCTCTATGGACCCGATGCCGCGACTGCGCATCGGCTCGATCGGCTACACCGGAGGCTATCTGGGGCTGATCATGGCTCTTGTGATCGGCTTGTGGGCGTTTGCCAATCTCCCTAATCGTGAAAAAAAGTGGCTGCTTCTTGTCGGCCTGCTTTCCGCCGTCGCCTTGGTCTTTACCTATCGCAGGTCGATTTGGGTGCCCGTGGTGCTTGTGGCGTGCTTGGCGGCTCTCATGGCCAAAAGCTGGCGTCCGATCGCACTGGGACTGGTGTTCATGATTTTCATAGGGCTGGCCTCTCTGTTCAGCCCAACCATACAGCATCGCCTAGTTGGACTCGCAAGTCCCCTGAAAGATGTCAGCATGCAGGAACGCTATGGTATCTGGAATGCCGCCATGCGGATGGTCCAGGACCATCCCGTTCTCGGCATCGGACACAAGTGTTGGATGACGGAAGCGGAACGGTACGGGGTGCCCGGGATCTGGGGGCCCGCTCGTCAGGCCCATAATTTGTACCTGAACGTGGCGGCGGAAACGGGCGCTGTGGGTGTCTGTGCTCTGCTCGCCTGGCTGAGCGCGTACGGCCGCATGTTGTGCCGCTACAGAAGTCGGCTGACCAGCGACTTTGCGAAAGGCGTGTGGTTCGCCGGACTCGGAACATATCTCACGTTTCTGATTGGGAGCCTCGTCGAACCCATGATCGGCTCCGAATTTTCCCTCCTCTTCATGCTCATCACGGCGCTCATGGTCGTCACGGTTGAAGGGCTCGCGCAGGAGAGTTCGTCCGGGGAAACCGGAGCTGCGCATGAAGTGTGTGCGTAAGGAAGGTTAGCCGGTGAGTGCGGGACCCAGCCAAGGCAAGCGCATTCTTGTAATCGCCATCCGGACCATCGGCGATTTGGTGCTCGTGAGCCCCGTGCTCCGCCTGCTCAAGCAGCGGGTTCCCGCTGCGTATCTCGCGGTGTTGGCGGATGGGCTGAGCGCGGAGGTGTTGCGGCACAATCCCCACGTTGACCGCGTGATCGTGATCGACCGCTCCCTCATGCGGAGGTTGCGACCGTGGCAACGTGTCCATGAGGAGTGGAACATTCTCAGGAGTCTGAGAGATGAACGGTTCGATACCGTGGTCGATCTGTTCAGTGGTCCTCGGAGCGCCCTATGGGCAAGGCTCAGCGGCGCGCGAGATCGCTACAGCGAGGATTATCGGCACCGGCTACGAGGGTTTCTGTACAACCATCCGGTGAAAGTGACCCGGGACGGGACTCACTTGGTCGAACAAAAGCTTCAGATCGTCGGGCCGCTCGTCGGAGCCGTCGAGCGGTGTGATGCCTGGCTGGAACTCATGGTGACACAAGAGGAGGAGGATCGTGCCAGGCACATCCTCTCCACCCGCGGGGTGACCGCGCCTAAAGTGGTCGGCCTTGTGCCCAGTGCAGGCCTGGTCTTTCGCCGATGGCCCGTGGACCGGTTC
>CAZZPI010000308.1:0-3764 GCA_964655865.1 uncultured Nitrospiraceae bacterium | reverse complement strand
TCGCGTGGCGACTTCGCGATTTCGTGACGAACCGTCATGAATAATGCGCGCTAGAGGATCCGCAGGTACTCGAGGCTGCTCTCGCCCTTAGTTTCGTCGCGCCGCAGGACGGCTTCGGCGATCTTCGTCACGTCGTTGACCGTGATCGTCATGTGCACCGCGAAATAGGTGCTCTTGACGTCGTAGACATTGGTCCCGCGCAGGACGCGCGCGATCGGCTCGAAGCTCGCGATGCGTTCCGTGTCCTGTGGCGTCTTGTAAGGCCGACCGGCCACGATCTCGGCGGCCATCGCCTGAGTGATGCCCGGATCGAGCGCCTGGAGGACGATCGGATCCGCCGTGTTGATGTTGACCTTGGAACCGCCGGCGAGGGGCACAACCGTCACATACTTGCTCAGCTTCCTGACGATGTCGTCCGTCATCCCTTTGACGAGCCGGAGGTCTGCGAGCGTCTCCAAGGGTCCGTTGGCCGCCCGATAGGCTGGACGCAGGGTCTGGTAGTAGCCGGTCTCCGCTCCGCTCGGCTCCGGCGTGTCGTCCGGATCCATCCAATCGACGATGGCATCGACGAGTTCAGGATTGAGTTGGAGCTGTTCGAAGAGACGTTTCAACCTTGTCACGGGCGCCTGTTTGGCGTTCGGATCGCCGCCTACGGGCGCCAGGTCGTTGAGGTTGAGTTTCCCTGCCTCATCTTCGATCTGAGCCGTGAGCAAGCCGTCGCCCACCGGATAGTTGGTCAACGGCGTGGCCCACACGTCGGTCAGGGCGTCGAAGGTCTCGCCGGACGGCTTCTGTTTCTGGACGTCCAGTTGCAGAGCCGCCCGGGCCGCTTGCACGCCGGCGCGGACGAGCGTCGTGGCTTTCACGTTATCCCGAAAGGCGGCGGCCTCCTGATACTCCCGCCTGGCCTCTGCGTCGAACTCGAGGATGAGTGCAACCAACAGCGTCAGCACCAGCAAGGCGAGCAGGAGGGCGACGCCCTGTTCATCCCGCTTTCGCATAGCTCAGCACCCGGAGGGTTGCATCGAGATGGTGGGGATTGTCGTATTTCGTGCGGATTTTCAGGTGTCGCACCTGGACGTCGTAGGACGCTTGTTCGAGCAGGGTCAGCAGGTTGAGCAACTGCGGCAGTTCCACGCCGTCGACATGGAGATCGACCGCCGTTTCCTCGTAACCTTGGATCAGTTGGGGCGTCTGGGGTTGCAAAGACACGATGTGGTCTCGCACTTGTGCGACGGTCGTGGCTTCCTCCAACAAGGCCAAGACCGAAAACTTGCCGTCTTTGGCGGGCATCTTGGCTTCCAGGCTCGTGAGACGGGCGCGCTTCAGCGCATAGTCTGCGGCGACCGCGGCCAGTTCCGTAAGGTCCCGCTGCTTCCGGTTCCATTGCCGGTCGGCCCGATCCTGTCGTTCCAGCAGCGGGTCGACCACCACCACGAAGAGGAGGGCCGCCGACAGGGTGAGGCCGCCCACGATCAACAGCCATCGTTCCCGCGGCGCGTACCCATGCCATCTTCGCAAGAGATCTTTCATCATGGGAGGTCCACCGTCAGGGCTGCTCGGAAGACGACTTGTCTGGCCACGACACCGAGGCGTGTCTCGCTGATCGAGACCTCCCGGATCGAGGACGATGCCAGCAGCGCTTGTTTGATCCGTTCGACGGCTTCAAACGATTCGGTCTCGGCTTCGAAATGGACCGAGCCGTTCTCCAGCGTCAGTTCCCGCATCTTGACCGGTACTCCTGACGGCAGATGCTTCACCACGTGCGCCAGCACGGGCAGCGCGCGGCCTGCGGCCCCGTCGACCTGCGCCAGGGTCTTCTCGAGTGAGTCCCGCTGGCGTCGGGCAAAGTCCAGCTCCTCGCCGCGCGGTGCCTGACCGCCGAAGTGCCGCTGGTATTCAGCCGCCAGCGACGCATTGATTTCCTTGACGCGCGCCTCACGCAGATGGACCCGGAACGTCAGATCAGCCAGTCCCAACAGCACGAGCAATGCCAGGCCGGCGGCCCACCAGCGCCACCGGAGCGCCGTCGGCGTCTCCCGCTTCGAGGACGTGTCGGCGACGCGCTTGAGGTCAACGGAAAGCTGGGGCCGAGCCCGTCCGACGCGCACTCGGCTTCCGTTCAGCTTCGAATGAATGGCCAACCCGACTGCGACCGAAAACGCTTTCGGGCTGTCGGACCCGAATCCTTGGCGCGGACCGACAGCCGTCAAGCCCAACTCGTGCGCGACATACTCGGACATGGCCCGCAGCTTGGATCCGCCGCCGGAGATCCAACAATACTTGATCCGAGTCTTCGTGGAAGACTCGTACGCGTGCAAGGACAGCCTGATGTCCCGCAGGAGCGGATCCACCCACGCTTGCACCAAATCCAGACTTGTCGCCCGCTTCCTCCGTTCGGCCTCCGCCAAGCTGCACGCGAATCGTTCGGCCAACAGACGCGTCAACTCGGTTGCCCCCCAGGGGATCGTTCGCAACACCCATGGACGGCCCTCATGGACCAAACAAAGGGTGGTCTTCGAGGCGCCGACATCGAGGATGGCCAAATCGGGAGGGACCGCAGCCCCGTCTTGCCTGTAACTGCACGCGACGGAGAACAGGGCCAAGCCGTCGATGTGGATCGCCGAGGGCTCGACGTCGGCTTCCGCCAAGAATTTGATATGTTTCTCGACCGCCGTCCTCGGCGCAGCGGTCACCAGCACGTCCGCGTGGTCGTCCCCTTCGACCGGTTTGCTCGACGGAGGCGGGGGCAGTACGAGGCTGCCGACTGCGAGATCTTCGATGGGCATCGGGATGAGGTTCTCCAATTCAAACGGCACCACCTGCGCCAGCTTGGTCGGATCGCGGAACGGCAACGACAATGTACGGATATGGAGATCGCGACACGGCATCGCAGTCACGACATCGCGCGCACTGTACAAGGCGTGCTGCCAGAGGAAGCGATTGAGAACGGCGGCCTTGGCGGCCTGCGTGAGCGGCCTGGCGGAGAGATAGGGAAGCGGCTGGTGGAAGTATTCCAGCGTTTCGCGGCCGCTCAAGGTGCGACGGAATCTCACGGCCTTGATGGCGGAGACCCCTATGTCCAAGCCGAGTGAATCTGCGACCATAGCCGTTGTCTTAAAGCGTGATTTTCGGCTGCATAATCGTTCCGTTCACGCTGAGTCTGAGAGGGGTCGACGCGAAGGCGGGCGGTAGGCCCAACGAGGCCGCGACCGGTCCGGGCGTGACCGTCACGGTCAACGCGACATTGCTCGCATCGACCGAGGGGCCCAGGCGTAGACTGCCTTCGCCGACTACAGAGCCGGCGGGTCCATCCCCTCTGAGCTGGCCAACCTGACACACAGTTCCTTGGCAGCGCAAGCGCGCCGTGACCTTGCCGAGCTCCAAGGTCGGTACGGTGACTCCTCCGACCGAGAACCGTTCCAAGAGCACCTCGCTGGCCTCGAACGACCATTCGCCTTGACCGAAGGCCGAGTCGCCGGTGCCCGCCTCGGCCGTCCACTGATGGGACACGTCCATCTTGAACGTGCCACGCTTCACCGTTGGGAGGCTCAAGCGGCTGAGATCAAGCCGCCTGACCGTACCTGTCAGCGATTCCGGTTGGCTGACCGACCAGCGCTTCATAGTGATCTGCATTCGCACCTCCGGCTCCGGTTGCGTCTGATCCGTCAAGCCCATGCTTGCATCCAGGAGAGGTCGTCCGCCCAAGAGACTCAGCGGTCGGATCTCCACCTCAAGGTACGGCACTTCGGTTCGCCACGCGG